>DASZRK010000016.1 GCA_035549195.1 bacterium | reverse complement strand
TGGAAGTTATAGTCGGAAGGCTGTACCCCGTAGCGGTCCCACTTGGCCCAGGTGCGGATGGAGATATCGGGGGCCAGGTCCAGGACCTGGGGGTCGATGTCGTGGGTGCCGGTCTGGCTGAAGGCATAGACCGTGATGTCGTCCATAGGCAGGACCGGCATGGGGGTGGGGGAAAGGACCCAGGGCCCGCCGCCTGTTTCGACCAGGCCGTTGGGGGGATGGGCGCTGGATTGGGCGAGTAGGAGGGCCGGAAGCCCCAGGAGCAGGCAAAGCGCGGCTTGGGTGAATGTTCTTCGGATCATTGGATCACCTACCATTCATTTCGTTACTACGAATCAGTTCCAGCCCGGCCGGGTTTTTCGGACCGGTCCAAAATAAAATCATTCCCAAGGATATTACCTCTGGGTCGACCAGAGTTTGAATTCTATTGGTCTCCTGAGCTCATTGACGCTCTCAACAACCGCATTTAGGATAGGCCGGTATTTTTCGATCCTCTTTTCTCGCCAAAGGATCCTATGAAGCCCAGGTTTTTTTACCTCTTTTTAGCGTTCCTCACCCTGTTCACATGGCCAACCTCCCGATGTCCGGCTCAAACCTCCCAGAAGAAATTGACCTATTACCAAAAAGGCATGACCGCCTACAACCTGGGCCAATACGACAAAGCCCTGATCGACTTCAAGGAAGCTCTGGATGATGACCCCGATTCATGGGAAGCCTACCAGCAGGAAGGTTATTGTTATTACCAATTGGGAAAACCGAAGGAAATGAAAGCCGCTTTCGACGAGAGCCTGAAACGGAACCCCGAAAACCCGGAACTCAAGGAATTCATCAAGAAGATCCCGCCCCCCGATAAAAAGGGGCACTCCAAAGGAAAAAAAGAAACAAAACCCGAAGCAACCCTTCCTGAAACAACTCCCACTCACTGGGGTCATGCCCCTTGGTTGAATCTTTCCACCAGCTTGGATTATGCCCTCTTGCAGGACCTTTCCGTCTCCGCCAACGCCTGGAACGCCATTCTCACCCAATATCACGCCCCAGGAAGCGGTTCGGTCGCCAATATCGGATTCCAATTCGCCCTGGAATTTGGGCAACCCTTGGATCCCCAGGATACCCTGTCACTCTCGGCGGGGTTTGAAACCGGCCATGGATTCCACGAGGACCTGGGCCCCTCTAGTCCGGTCTCACTGACCATCAACCCCCAACTCTTCCTGTTCGGGTTGAACTACTACCGTTACTTTCCCGAGGCGTCCAGTCGATTTTTCCTGACCGGGGGCGTCCTTTTCGGTTTGTCCGTGACCGATTACTACCAGAACGATCCCACCGAGACGATCCAAGGCCCCCTGAGCGGCAATGGGGTTGGATTCACCTTCGGCTTAGGCAAGGAATGGCGCCTCGCCTCGGATATCGGCTTTCAGTTGGCGGCCCGCTTTCGTTACTTGACCATCAACAAGCTCCAGAACGATTATCTGGTAACCACCGGCGGGAGCGGCCAGGCTGTCCTGGCCACCGACTCTCAAGGGGATATTGGCCTGGCGTCCCCTCAAGCCATCGGCCAAGACGGGTTACGTTATGCGACCCTGGATTACACAGGTCTTAACATCAATTTTTCGCTGAACTTTTATTGGTTTTAAATGGAAGATCGTGGAGAAAAGAGTGTCCGACCAATGAATAGGATCAAATTTTTAGTTTTCATTTCTACATCGTTCGTCGCGATATTTTTTTCCATTTCATGTGATCCAATTACGATTACGTCCAAAATCCCGACATTCACCCCCACCTGGACCCCGACCGGCTCGCATACCTATACACCCACTTTCACCTTCACCCTCACCAAAACCCCAACGATCACAAACACCCCCACCATCACATTCACCCCAACGAATACTTACAGTTCAACCCTCACCTACACCCCTACAAACACCTTCACACCCACCTCAACCTTCACCCCTTCTGTCACCCCCACACCGGCCACCATACCCACCTGTGGGGCTTCTAGCGTCACTCTTTATTCGGATGACTTCAGCAATTCATCGACCTTTTCCAATTATGAGTCTTTTGAGCGAACGACCGGTAGACCGATGAGTTTTCAAATTACGGGCGGAGAGTTTTTAATGACACCTGATAGCGCTACCGGTTTATACACTGGCGCCTCAAGTGCGATGGTACAGATAAAAGACGCTATCCTCAGTCATTCCCTTTCCAATTACACCTTAGAGTTCGACTCAAAAATGGACCTTTTGTCAGGCAGTGGTTTTTTCGGAGCCGCTGTTCGTAGCTCTTTCAGTGGTTCCAACATGTCATGTTATTCCTTCATCCTGAACGATAACGCCGAGAATCCTGTTCCTTACTGGCAGGTCCTATCCAATTACGGGTCCTACGGTAATTCCTATCAGTATTTTGGCGGAGGATATGGCACCGGGGCTTCGGTCCCAACCTACACGGCGGGTACCTGGGCCCATTTCAAAGTAGTGTGCCAAGGCTCAAATTTCGCCTTTTATGTCGATACGGGTAGCGGAACCACTTACCTTTATGGCTTTGGAGACACCACTTATCCAACCGGAAGCGTCGGTTTTTCCGTCTGTTGCTTACGAAATCCAAACCTGGTTCACTTCAAGAACCTAGTGGTGACGAGTTGCCCTTAAGGGCCCGACAATCCCTACTGAAAATTTGAATCAATATTTTTGGGAGTATCGATGATCATGATGGGGCCGCAACGAAAAACCCTCCTTTTCATCACGACCGCTTGCATTTTGATGGCAATGAGCTGTTTTTTCCTAAGTTCATGCAATTCCATCCTAGTGACACCCAAGGTCCCCGCAAACACTCCGACCATCACGTCCACCCACACACCCATCCCTCCCTTCCTGACCCCGACCCCATTCTTCACACCCTGCCCGGGCGGAGGTTACTTCGGAAATTCCACCTTCAACTCGGAAACCAGCATCGCGTCCGTGGTTTATTTGGACCGTTATCAAGCGGCCAGTGCCACGACCTTGGTAAGTCTTTCCCTTTATTCCACGGATGTTGGGAAACAATTTGAATTGGGTGTTTATGGGGACAATGGGACCGGAACGTTCCCGACGAACTTATTGGGCCGAACTGGAACCCAAACTGTTTATTCGGCAGGTGTCAATTCGGCCCCATTGAACAATCCCGTCTTGCTTACGGGCACTAATTTTTATTGGTTAGCCTTAACGGCAAATGGAAGCGTGGCTTTAGCCGCGCTTTCCGGAGGAGTGGTCGCTACCGATAACGCATCCGCTTTCCCCAATACGATCACGGTCTATTCCTCCAATTGGAACGGGCCCCAATTCGTGCTTTACGGAGAGACTTGCCTTGCACCCACCTACACCCCCACCAATTCCCCGACGGTCACCAATACCCCCACGATCACCGATACCCCAACAAACACCTTTTCGCCGACCATTTCCTTCACCCCCACAAATACCCGGACCCCGACCAATTCACCAACTCCTACCAATACACCAACCCCGACCAATACCTGGACCCCCACCTTCACCTTCACCCCACTACCCGTTAAAAGGATGTTCGTAACCTCCTTGGCCTATCCACCCAATTTAGGAGGTTTGTCCGGCGCCGATTCCATTTGCAACGCACGGGCAGCCGCAGCCACGCTCGGAGGAACCTGGGTCGCTTTCCTTTCAACATCAACAACCTACGCCTTTAACCGGATCACACCCGCAATTTGGGTCCGGACGGACGGAGTTACGGTTTTCGGGAGTACTTATGGTTTGTACCCGCTTGTCCCTCCAAATCTGGACGAATTTGGAAATCCCGTTTCAGTCGTGGCATGGACCGGAGGTTCGTCGAATCAAAATTGCTCCGATTGGACAAGCAACAGCTCTAGTTTTTTGGGTTCCACCGGCGCGCCATACTCGGCGAGCGCCGATTGGTCAGATAACGGTTTGATCCAAAATTGCAGCCTTTTCAGCAATTGCATTTACTGCTTCGAGCAATAAATGCCTTAAGGCGATTCCCATACGTCGTTGTAATAATTGGTTAAGTTAAATCTTCCGGCAATGACCCACATTTCACTGTTAAAGACAAGGCTTGCGTGGGAATTCCTGCCATTGAAAGCCGCCGAGGCCGTGGCTTGCGTCCAGTTCACGCCATCCGAGGAATACCAGGCTTCGTTGTAATTATTGTAAAAATTGAACCCACCGATCACCCACATTTGATTGTCGAAGACCAAGCTCGAATGACCCACCCGAGGAGTGAAAGCCGCCGAAGCCGTGGCTCGGGTCCAAATCATCCCATCCATGGAATACCAAACGTCATTTCTTTCGGAACCAGTATTGTCCTCCCCTCCGATCACCCACATCTTATTGTTGTAAACAACACTGCTATGCCATTGCCGTGGCCCAAAGGCCGCCGAAGCGGTCGCTTGGTTCCAATTCGATCCGTCCGATGAATACCAGGTATCACCCAAGAACCCGATAGCACTATTCCACCCACCTATCACCCACATCTTGCTGTTGAAAACCAAATAACTCCCATTCGATCTTTTTCCAAAGGCTGCCGTGGTGGTGGCGGGATACCAAGTTGAGCCATCTGTAGAATTCCAAACATCGCTCAGATCGGTGACCCCATTACTTTCCCCTCCAATGACCCACATTTTATTGTTATAGACCAAGCCACCCGGACTTAACCTGGGTCCGAAAGCTGCTGCCGTCGTGGCCTCGTTCCAGGTGGCTCCATCCGTTGAATCCCAAACATCATTAAGGCGGCCTCCAGAACTGTCTTCTCCTGCGATCACCCACATCTTGTTGTTAAAAACAAGACCGAGATGACAAGCTCGGGCAGGAAAAGCAGCGGAAGATGTGGTTCGGTTCCAGACCGCGCCCACTATTGGGTTTAAGGTGGCGGTAGGTGTAGCGGTTGCTGTAGAAGTTGGCGAGGGTGTGGTCGTAGGCGTATTGGTTGCCGTTGAAGTACTGCTGGGTGTGGCGCTAGGGATAAACTCCAGTAGCGCTAATCCTGGGGCGGAAGGTGAGCTTTTTGGTCCACAAGCAAACGGCAGGAGCATAGACATGACCAAAACAAAAAGCAAAAAATAGAATGAGCGGCTCATAAACCACCGTCCAAAAGGGATATTTAATCCCAATGATATATCTTAATAAGGGTCAAAGATAATTATGATCCAAGTCGCCCGGCTAAGGTTTCCTCACCAAACTTCATGGTTTTAGCCACGGATTCAAGCCTCTTTTTCCAAAGCCTCATAAAAACCTCGCAGGGTCTTTCCTTGCCAAGGTCCAATCCACCAGGCCGTTGGGGGGCGAAAAGGAGACCCGGAAGCCCCAGGAGCAGGCAAAGCGCGGCTTGGGTGATCGATCCTTGGCGCATGGTTCCCTTCTTTACGACCGGATGAATTGTACCAGTAAAGGGTATTCTCCCTTATCCGCCGCCCTTAAAGCGGAGATATATCGGTTCCGCAAGTCTTGCGTTTTTTCATGGTCCGAATCGGCCTTGGCGGCCCCCCAGCTTGCGGGAGCCGCCCCCATTTTCTCCAGGAAGAGATCGGTGAAAAGACGGGCATGCCGCCCGTTGCCGTTGGAAAAGGGGTGAATGGACACCAATCGGTGGTGGACCCTAGCCGCCGCCTCGTCCCACGGATATATGCTTTTTTCCACCCACCAATGGACGTCCGTGCAAAGCTCCCGTACCTTCACCGCGATCTGTTCCGGCGGCTCGCCCAGGTTCTTGATGCTTTTCCGGTAAACACCGGCCCACTTCCAAACATCGCGGAACATCCGCCGATGAAGTTCCCTGACAAAGGCATCGTTGAGGATATCGGATCGTCCGGAACGAAAGGCCCATTCCCGAGCCTCCTGGATGTTGGCTTCCTCCATCAAATTGAGGTCCCCTCGGGTGGCGATGGCGGGCGGGATCAAGCCTTCCTTTTCCTCATCGGTCAAAGGCGTCTGTCCGTCCGAGGCCGCGAAAAGGTCGATCACGGTTCTTCCCAAAGCCGTGGGTCTTGCTTGGCCTTGAGCTCGGCCGCCAGGTCGTTCTCTCTTTTGGACGCTATGGAGCTTTCCACCGCTTGGTCTTCCAGTCTCATGGAATGGGCCGTCTGGTTCCGGATGCGGCGGGCCAAAGCCAGGGCCCTCTTATCTAAGATGGATTCCAAGGAATCAGCCCCTTCTTCGGGTACGACCGCGTAGACCAGCCGGCAGCCCATCGCCTTCGCCGAACGCGCGATGCTGTTGAGGGTCGCGGTCCCTAGGGCTTCATTCTTTTCAATGGAATCGATCGCCTTGAGGCTGACTTTCAAGCGCTTGGCCAATTGCCGAATGCTCAAACCCAAAGCCACGCGATCCGCTTTCAACCATCCACCTTGTGGTTTGGGCGGCAGATTGGGGAGATCTTTGAATTTTTGGTCCAGGAGCTGACGCTGGAGAACTGTGCTTTTCTTGTTATGTCTCATGCTTTTAAGTATTATTAAAACATTACATAAAGTCAATATATGTATCATTAAAGCAATACATTTATTGAATTCTAGGCGTTAAGGGTCTGCTCCTGGGAGCACCCCTCAAATTCCCTTATTTCGAGTGTTACCATTAGTAACAAATCGACCCCTTCACCCGCTTCAGACAGGCTCAGCCCCTTTGCTCGCCCTCTCTCTCGAGGGGAGAGGGTTGGGGTGAGGGTGCCTCCCGCTCGGTTCCGGATGGATCCAGTACCCAGGCCTGCGGACCCTGAGGAGTTCAGGGTATTTTCGACCATGCGTTTTTTAAGGGTTTCCGTGGCATTGTGCAAGACTTGCAGAATGCCATTATTCCCCTTATTTTTCGAATACCTATTCTTCCAATTAATTCCACGCCTTAATTCCACGCCCACCCGGTTTTATTACCCGGTAATAAAACTTGCCACTGGTTCCCCCCCTCCGGACCCTGAGGCCCTCGAAGGGCTGGCCTGGTTTTACCACGCCGTGGTAAAACCCGACCCCTGCCAGCCCCCCGGTTCGGTCGGGATGCCTCCGGTTTTATCACGGCGTGATAAATTTCAGCCCCCTGCCACCCCCCGAACCCTGAGGCTCTCGAAGGGCACCCTTGGCTTTCAGAAGGTCGACCCGCCAGAATGGGTCCCATGACCACCCCCCAATCCCCCATCCATTCCGGCTTCGGCCCCGCCTCGACCGCCGAGGAGGTCATCCAGGGAATCGATCTGACCGGCCAGACCGCCATCGTGACCGGGGGTTACTCAGGCTTGGGGCTGGAGACCGCCCGGGTGCTCCGGCAGGCCGGGGCCCAGGTGCTGGTCCCCGCCCGGGACGTGCCTAGGGCCCAGGACGCCCTCAAGGGCCTCGGGATCGCCGTCGAGCCCATGGACCTGATGGACCCAGCCTCCATCGACGCCTTTGCCGATCGGTTTCTAAAGGGCCTTACCACCCTGAGCCCGGCTACCGGGTCGAATGGGCTGGCGACGGGCCAGTCCCTCTCTTTACTTATCAATAGCGCCGGGATCATGGCCTGCCCCCTGACCCGGGACAGCCGGGGCTACGAATCCCAGTTCTCCACCAACCACCTGGGGCACTTCCAACTGACCCTCAAACTTTGGCCGGCCCTCAAGGCCGCTCAGTGCGCCCGGGTCGTTTCCCTCTCCTCCTGGGGCCACCGCCACTCCCCCGTGGTCTTCGAGGACCCCAACTTTGAGCGCCGGGAATACACCCCTTGGTTGGGCTATGGGCAATCCAAGACCGCCAATATCCTTTTCGCCCTGGAACTGGACCGGCGGGGAGAAGCCGATGGCATCCGGGCCTTTTCGGTGCATCCCGGGGGGATCGTGGCGACGGGGTTGGGGAAATACATCACGCCGGAACAACTCAAGGCCGGTGGGGCCGTGGATGAGAAGGGACAGCCCGTCATCGACCCCGAGCGGGGCTTCAAGACGGTCGAGCAAGGGGCCGCGACCAGCGTCTGGTGCGCCACCAGCCCGAGTTTAAAAGGAATGGGTGGGGTCTATTGCCAGGACTGCGATGTGGCCCCAGTAGTCGACCTGACCAGTGATGCAGCCAAGAAGTTCGCCTCGAAGCCCTTGGGGGTTATGCCCTACGCGGTGGATCCGGAAGCGGCGAAGAGGTTGTGGGAGTTAAGTGAAAGACTGACGGGGACCAAAGGGCGAGAATAGAAAGAAAATCTCCAAAAGTTTTAGAAATTGAACCGACCCTTTGTTCAATACCGAATGACGTCCCTGGGGGCTTCATTCCATTCTTTTTCAGCAGGCCCCTTCGCAAGCTCCCTTTCAGGACTATCCGGTATGAAGATCCCTTGGGTCTTATCAAAACGATAGTTGACCTCGCTGTAATGGAACTTCGCCGGAACACCCAGCACTCCGTCCTTGTCGATCGTTTCATAGTTTTTTTTGAATAAACGAAGATGGCTTTTGTCCCTCAACTCCAAAACACTGTCAAATCCTTGGGCCCCTACCTGTTGGCTGGCCCTGCAAGGATCGTCACTTTCCAAGTAATCCAGGACATCCCGAACAACCCCTTGGACCTCCATGAACAAGTGACCATTTCTCTGGCACCCTATCTGACCGATAAGGAATAAAAGAGCTTTTCGGCCATCAGGGAACCCCAAAACCTTCATTGCCCCATAGGAATTGAAAGTGTCTTCTTGGTTGTCCCAACCAAGGACTTGGTGGGTCAATTTGCCTCCCATCTCGGTGAACAGAACGAATTTCTGATCGCATCGATTCCCGTAGGGGACAAGCTCTATAGACCCGAAGGCGGTCAGGATGAATTGCTTCTGACCGCTCCCCGACAGGTCGAATATATCCGGCTCTTCCGGCTCGATCGTGCAGGGACCCGATGGAAGTGGGTCGTCCCATCCCTTCTCTTTTCCATACTGCCCGCATTGAAGGTTAGCTTGCATCCACGCCCTTGCCTCAGCGACCGCTTGTTCCATCTCCTGGGAACCGTCGGTCTCTTTCCAACCTAGGACAACCCGATGGGAACCCGTCGTTACCGGCCGAAAGGATTTCGCGCAGTATTCCAGGATGGGATCAAAGGTCCCCTTTTTCTCCCGTGGGAACCACATTGTAAATAAGAGAGTGAAACGCCGGTCATCGACCCGGACGGGGATGGCTTTCCAATAAAAAACCTTGTCTTTTTCCTTACCCCGAAATCCGGAAAATACCAAAAGGTGTTCTTTCGTGACCTTATAGGTGATCACTCGGTCCGTGACAGGTTTGGTAAGCTCTTCCATTTCCTGCTGCCAGCTGAGCCCTTCCTCGTTGGGAACTATCCTGACGCACAAGGCGGCATGGGCCTCATTGGACCCAAAG
>DASZRK010000015.1 GCA_035549195.1 bacterium | reverse complement strand
CCCCGCCATCCTCCATCCCACCCCCGTTCCCACCCTTGTGCCGCAGCTCGTGCAGGCCGCCACACCCGAGGCCTTGCCCGGGGACAGCCTCGAATACGTCTTCGACGAGGTCAAGGGATCGGTCCTGGTCCGGAACGGTTCCAGCGCGCCCGTCACGGCCGAAGAGGACCTGGTCCTGGACCCGGGGGACGTGATCGTGACCGGCCCGGGTTCGGAGGCCACCCTCACCCTCAATGAGAACACCCTCTTCCATGTCGATGAGAACAGCGAGGTGACGGTCGCCCAGTTGGAGAAGCAGGGGGACAACGGGTTCCTGAGCCGTTTGAAACTCCTGAAAGGCAAGGTGCTCTCGGAAGTGGAGAAGCTGGGCCAATCCCACTCCACCTTCGAGGTGGACGCGGGCGGGGTCGTCTGCGGCGTGCGGGGAACGGGTTTTGAGGTCCTCCTGCAGGGGGACGAGGTGCACGAGAACACCTTCCACGGCCTGGTGGAAATGCGGGACCAGGACAAGGTGGAGAAGGTCGCCGAGGGCCACCATGGGGCTTTTTCCTGGAAGGCGAGGAAATTCCTGGCCTCGCGCTCCCTGGGCGTGGCCGAGAAGGGCCGTTATCAGCATTGGCTCGGCATGAAGGGTCAGTTCCAGAAAAGACGCGAGGAGCGTATGGCGGCCTTGGCCCGCTTCCGGGGCATGGCACCGGAGGAACGGCACAAGGTCCTGGAACGGTGGAAGGGGACGGACCGGCGCGAACGCTTGAAGTTCCTGCGGGGCGCCATCGGGCGGCCGGGAGGATGGGCACCGCGTCCTGGAAAGCCCGGGCGGGGTCCCCAGGGACGGGGGATCGCGCCGGAAAAAAGGGGTCCAGGACCGCTTCAGCGCCGCTTTCAGGACCACCGTCCGGGGAACGGTCCTGGCGAGGTGAAGGACCGTCGACCCGGGCCCTTGGGGCGCCGGAAGGACGGGTCCCGGAAGCCCTTGTTCCAACGACAGCCCCCGGACCAGGGGAAAGAAGCGGGCGAGAAAAAGGAAGAAGGGGTCCAAGGACCCGGCCGCCGGGAGGGCCTGAGGAAGTTGTTCGCCCCGAAGGACCGGAAGATGGAAAAAGGATCCGCGAAGGATGAGAAGACCCAGACCGAGTCCAAAGAGAAAGGGCTCCGGGACCGTTGGAAGAAGAAGGATGATCCGAAGGAAAAAGAGGACAAGAAGGAAGGGGAAGAAGGTCCCAAGGACCGGCGCCCTTGGTCCAGGGACAAATGAACTAAGGAAGTCCTGGTCCCCCCAAGGCGATCCGGTTCATTTTTTCTTTTCGGGCCCCTTTTCCGGCGCCTTCTTGCCCTGCGCGTCCAGCCATTGGACCGCCGCCACTCCCGCGAAGGCTGTTCCCATCGCCGTTCCCAAGAGCCCGAAGACCTTTTCGTCCTCGGTGGGCTTCTTTTTCGGAACGCCGCAGGTTTCCTGGATGAAATCCCTGAAGTCGTCAGGAGTGCTCCAACCCAATCCCGTGACCCATGGCACCTCCGAATAGCCGAAGGACCCGGGTTGGGGCCGGGTCGGGTCGGGCGTGGGTTTCCGGAAAAGGGAAAGAGGGGTCTTCCGGGGCTTGGGAGGATGGGTGGGCGTGGGCGATGGTTCCAGCGCCGCCAAGGGTTCGGCCAGGGTGAGGATCAGCAGGATGGTTCGTTGGAAGGTTCCCATCAGGTCTTCTTTTGGACGCGGTTCCAGGGGCCGGTGCTACGCCGGGGCCACAGTTTCCGGCGGCTTCAGGGCCTTCAACCAGGTCGTCTCATACTGTTCTTATATAAAGACAATAGGCGTACAGCACAGAGACGCCTTATATCTCTCTTCGGCCCTCGAGGGCCTTCAGTAAAGTCGTCTCGTGCTGTTTTTATACCGAAAACCAAATGGAATACGGCACTGGGACAACCGCTATATTTCTCGGCGTCCCTCGAGCGCTTTGAGGAGGGTTGTCTCGTCCGCATATTCCACATCGCCGCCGGAGGGGAGCCCCCGGGCCAGGCGGGTGACCTTCACGGGAAGGCTTTTCAAGAGCTGCTGGATATAGAGGGCCGTCGAGTCGCCTTCCACCGTGGGGTCGGTGGCCACGATCACTTCCTTGAAGAAACCGCTCTTCTTGATCCGCGCCACCAGGGCGTCCAAGGTCAGGTCCTGGGGCCCGCGGCCCTCCAGGGGCGAGAGGGTCCCGCCCAAGACATGGTAATGGCCGTGGTATTCATGGGTGCGCTCGAAGGCCACCACGTCGCTGGGGTCCTCCACCACGAGCAGGGAGGTCTTGTCCCGGGTCGTCATGCGGCAGATGTGGCAAAGGGTCTCCTCGGTCAGGTTGAAGCAGTCCTGGCAGGGGTGAAGGCGGGTGCGGGCGTCCACCAGGGCGGAGGCGAGGGCGCGGGACAGGTCGGTGGGTTGCTTGAGCAGGTGGAAGGCCAGCCGCTGGGCGGTCCGGGGGCCGATACCGGGCAGTTTGGTCAGTTCGTGGAGCAACCGTTCGAGGGAGGGGGGATATTCGGGCAAGGGGGACCCTTAAAGGAGGCCCGGGGGGATGAGGCCGCCGGTCATTTTGCCGACCTCTTCCTTCAGTTTCTTGTTCACCTGGCTCCCGGCGTCGTTGAGGGCGGTCTTGACCAAGTCGGCGATCATGGCCCCGTCACCCGAGGCGGCGGTCCTGGGGTCGATCATGACCGACCGGACCTCATGCTTGCCGTTCACCGTGACGGTCACGGCGCCGTCCCCGGCGGTGCCGGTGAAGCTCTGGGCCTCCAATTCCTTCTGGAACTGGGCCATCTTTTCCTTGAGGACCTGCGCCTGGCGGATCATGTCGAACATGGGATGTTCCTTCCCGGAAGAATTGGATAGGCCTTCCGAGGGACTTTGTTATACCCTAAAACCGATGCGCTTTTCCCCCCTTTTTTCCCCGCCCCGTTCCAAGGCCCTCGCCGCCGCCCTGGCCCTGCTCCCGTGGTTCGTGCTTCAGTGGGTCCTCTTCCGGCCCTACTACCTGGTCAACGACGACATCCTCAAGGTGTTGATGGCCAAGGGTTTCGGCAGTGGGGGCGTCCACTCGGACCTCTTCGAAGGTTCCAACGCGCTCCTGGGGATCTTCTTCGAGCGGCTTTACGCCTGGGCCCCGCACGCGCCGTGGTTCGGATGGTCCCTGTACGGTCTCCAGGCCCTGGCCCTGACGGGACTCTTTTGGGCCGAGGTCTCGAGGCCCCGTCCGAAGGAACGGGCCGTTCTTTTCCTGCTGGCCCTGGTCTGTGTTTATTCCCTTTTCTTCCTGTTCCTCCAGTTCAACATCGTCTCCATCCTGTCCGTCCAGTCGGGCGTCTGGCTCCTGCTTTCCTCCTTCGAGACGCGGGAAAGAGCTCCCAAGACCGGCATGATCTTCCTGGCCCTGGTCCTTTTCGGGGCCGCCTTCCTCCTGCGGCCGCAAGCGCTTTGGCTGGGTCTTTTCCTGGCGGCCCCCTTGTTCATCCCGTCCTGGGGGGGAACGCCCCGCCCGAAGGAACGGTCCCTCTATTTACGCTGGTTGGTCCCCTTCGCCTTCTTGGTCGCCGCCGGCCAGACGTTCCATGCGATCCATCTTTCCCGCTCCCCCGAATGGAAGGCCTTCTGGGCCTTTCACAGGGAAGCGGACGGGCTGAACGAATACCGGTCCGCCCGTTATGACGACGCCACCCGGGCCGCCTTCGAAAAGGCGGGTTGGTCCGCGAACGACCTCTGGCTTTTCAAGAATTGGTATTGGATGGATCCGGTGAAGTTCTCCACGGAGAACCTCAAGCTCCTGAACGAAAGGTTCCCGCGCTGGGGTTTGGGCGCCAAATACGGGGCCTATTCCTCCTGGGGCGATCTGCTTTCTTCCCACTGGGACCTTCGGATCCTGCTCTGGGCCCTCGGCCTCTCCCTTTTTTGCGGCCGGGGACGGATCCGACCCCTTCTTTCCCTTTGGGGAACGGTCTTCCTGGCATTGGCCGTCCTGCTCTATTGGCTCAAAGCCACCGACCGGGTGACCCTTCCGGTCCTTGTCTTCCTGGTCTCGGCCGCCGTCCATTTCGCCGAATTCCCGGCGAAGGGGGGGGTGAAGGCGTGGGGTTGGCGTCACCGGTTGGGGGCCCTTTTTATGATCGGACTGGCCTTTCTTTCGGTCCGGGAACTCCTGGATTTCCGGGTCCAGAACCTCCAGCGGCGGTCGGTCGAGGCAAGGTTCGACGAGAGCTTGAAGGGGATGGAAAGCCTCGGGGACCGCCTGATCGTGCTGTGGGATTTTCCCTTGGAAGCGGTCAATGCTTTCGACGACCTGGAGCGATTCCGGCCCTTCCATCTGTTCCTGATGAGTTCCTCCCAACGGAGCCCGGCCCAGGCGGGCCTCCTGAAGGAATACGGTTTGGAGGATTTCGGGAAGGGGCTGGTGGACAACCCCAGGGTGCTCCTGAACTGTTCGCCCGAGGAGGGGGTCCATCTGGCGGTCTATTTGCAGGAACGCTACGGCCTGAAGGTCCGGGCCGTGAAGGCCTATGACGGGGGATACTTCAAGGTCTTTTCGCTGCGTTCGGTCCGTTAGACCGGGCCGTCACTTCCGAGGATCGGTCCTGGAATGTCGGGCCGGGATGGCCGGGTCACCGAACGCGCCGATCGGCGCGGCTCCCCGCCATGAAAAGAAACTTCTTTTACTTGTTCGGATTGGAATTTCTTTTCACTTCCACGATCTTGCCGCCGAACATCTTCATGGCGGCGGCCACGATGGGCTCGTCCTTCTCGATCTTCTCCACGTCCACTGCGGGGGCCGAGAGGGGCTTGGGGGCCCGGGGGCCGGAGGATTTGGGCGCGGAAGCGGCGGGCGCGGCCTGGGAAAGGACGGCCACCAGGGTGACCTTGCGGCCCAGGAGGCTCCCGACGACGGACTCCACCAGGGCCTTGTTCTCGGGCTTGGACAACTGGTCCTGGTGGAAGCCGCTCTTGCAGGACAGCACCAGGGTATCGCCGTCCATCTTGGTGGCACGCGTATCCACCAGCACCCCTTGCAGGGCCTTCTTCTGCTCGCCCACCTTCTCCAGGAACTCGGTCCATTGGGCCTTCAGTTTGGCGAGGTGGGGGTCCTTCTCCGCGTCCACCGGGTCCTCGATCTCATCCACCGCCAGCACGGCCTCGCCCACCGGCGGGGGGGGCGGCGCGGCCGGCGCGGCGGGTTTCGGGGCGGGCGCAGGCGCGGAAGACCGCGGGGCCTCGGCCCGGGGAGCGGGGACCTGGACCGGCGCGCCGCTTTGGACCTGCTTCAAGAGGTCCCCGACGCTGGTCAGTCCCTTCATGCGGCAGAGCTCCAGCACCAGGGTCTCCAGGATGACCTGGGGGTTGGAGGAATGTCGCATCGCCCACTCCTGTTCGATCAGCAGGCGGAGGGAGGAAAGGATCTGGGCCTCGGACATCCGGGCGGCGAACTCGCCCAGGCGGGCCACTTCATCGCTGGAAAGGGGGATGAGGGCCTGGGAGGCGGAGGGATGGGCCTTGGCCACCGCCAGGTGCCGGTAGGTCTCCAGGATGCCGTTGAAGAAGTACCCCAGGTCCTTGCCGCCTTCCACCACGCCGCGCACGGTCGAAAGGCCCGTCGCCGCGTCCTCGGCCAGGGCGGCCTCGACGAGCTTCAGGTAGACCTCCTCCTCGATGGTGCCCAGCACCACCCGGATGTCCTCGAGGGTCACCTTCTTGCCCGAGAAGGCCACCATCTGGTCCAGGTTCCGCTGGGCGTCGCGCATGGAGCCGTTGCCCGAGCGGGCCACCTGGTAGAGGGCCTTGTCGTCGATCTCGATCTTCTCGGAGTCGGCGATGCGCTTGAGCTGCTTGACCAGGGTCTCCAGGGACATGGAACGGAACTCGAAGCGCTGGCAGCGCGACTGCACGGTGGCGGGGAACTGGTGGATCTCGGTGGAGGCCAGGATGAAGATGACGTGCTCGGGCGGTTCCTCCAGCGTCTTCAGGAAGGCGTCGAAGGCGGCCTTCGAGATGCGGTGGGCTTCGTCGAAGATATAGACCTTGTACTTGCTCTTGGCGGGGGAGTTGGCCACCCGTTGCTGCAGGTCCCGGATGGCGTCGATGCCGTTCACCGAAGCGGCGTCGATCTCGATGATGTCCAGCGACGTGCCCGAATTGACCTCCTCGCAGAGGTCGCAGGCGTTGCAGGGTTCCAGGTCCTTCGGGTTACGGCAGTTGAGGGCCTTGGCGAAGATGCGGGCGGTGGTGGTCTTCCCGACCCCCCGGGGCCCGGCGAAGATGTAGGCGTGGGCCACCCGGTTGGTGCGCATGGCGTTCTGGAGGGTGCGGGTGATGTGCTCCTGGCCCACCATGTCGGCGAAGGTCTGGGGGCGCCATTTCAAGGCCATGACCTGTGGAGACATTCGAAAACCTCAATTTTGAATTGTGGATGTTGAATTTTGAATGATGGAAATTTCCGCTTCGCGGAAATCACCGGCATTAAAAACTAAGAATTAAGCATTAAGAATTCACCCCTGGAGGGGGTGGCTCCACCCCGTCGCGGGAGCCAGGTGACCTATAACACCCGAACATCGACCTGACCGTTGCTTCCTTCCGGACCTAGCGGAGTTGGGGCCGCATCGCCGTATAGGACCCGACTCCCGCGCCGGGGTGGGCATTCATCGTAACGGAACGAAAGAACCTTTTCCAATCCGTACGTGGGAGGGGGATTATAGGGGAATTGAGCGACAAACGAAGGCGAAAAGCCTTTCCCTACAAGCCTTTCCGCTTGCGATAAAAATATGCTTTTGGGTAATATAACCACCCTTTTGTGGACGTTCGGGGAATATCCGCGCCTGTGGCTCAATTGGATAGAGCATCTGACTACGGATCAGAGGGTTGGGGGTTCGAGTCCCTCCAGGCGCACCATCTTTTCATTGAACGAGTGGCGAATAAATCCGCCACGAAATAAAGGAAGATGGCGCAGTACCAATTTCATTTATTGAGTTTTTGAAAATGAGAATTGGCACGCACCATTTTGTGGGTAAGCGTGATCCGAACATTTTCCCACGAACATTTCATGAAGGAAGCCCTGAAGGAGGCCCGCAAGGCGGCCTTGAAGGGTGAGGTTCCGGTCGGCGCGGTCGTCGTCCATTCGGGAAAGGTCATTGCCCGGGGCCACAACCTGACCGAGAGCAAGAAGAACGCCCTGACCCACGCCGAGATGTTGGCCATGGCCAAGGCGGCGAAAAAGCTCCGAAGCTGGCGCTTGATCGATTGCGACCTTTACGTGACGTTGGAGCCCTGCACCATGTGCGGCGGGGGCATCGTGTTGTCGAGGATCCGGCATCTTTATTACGGCGCGGCCGACCCCAAGGCGGGGGCGGTGGAGAGCACGGCCAGGGTCTTGGACAATCCGAAATTGAACCACCGGGTCCATATGACCGGCGGTATATTAAAGGAAGATTGTTCGAAGGCCTTGAGCGACTTCTTCCGGGAAGTCCGAAAAAGAGCCAGGTCAGTGGGGATGTAGCTCAGTTGGGAGAGCGTCTCGTTCGCAACGAGAAGGTCGGCGGTTCGATCCCGCTCATCTCCACCAATTTTTCTCAAGGAAAATTGGAAGGTCCAGTTTCCAGGCGAGGAGATCCTCGCCTTTCTTATTTTTAGTGTAGTGGCGAGTGGAGAGATGGCCGAGCGGTCGAAGGCGCACGCCTGGAAAGCGTGTAGGCTCCAAAAGGGTCTCAAGGGTTCGAATCCCTTTCTCTCCGCCATTGTTTGGAGAAACAAGTTTGCCTTGGGTGCTTATCTTTTAAGCGGCTATAAAGGGAAAGTGGCCGAAGCGCCAAACGCAAAAGGCTGAGAAACAAATGATCGCCGAGTGGGAGAAGGCGTCCCCAAAAAGGGGATAGGCTCCAAAAGGGTCTCAAGGGTTCGAATCCCCTTCTCTCCGCCATTGTTTGGAGAAACAAAATTGCCTTGGGTCGTTTATCTTTTGAAGTGTTCCGATGATTCTTTTTATACCGGGATCACGGACGATATAGAAGGACGTTTGGAACGGCACTCCACCGGCCGCGGTGCAAAGTTCACTAAGTATCGATTGCCGGTCGGACTGGTTCTTACCATTCCTGTAAAAGATAGATCCGAGGCGGTTATAAAAGAGAAATGGCTGAAGCGCCAAACGCAAAAGGTTAAGAAACAAATGATCGCCGAGTGGGAGAAGGCGTCCCCGAAAAGGGGATAGGCTCCAAAAGGGTCTCAAGGGTTCGAATCCCTTTCTCTCCGCCATTTTCATCAGTGTCCTTTTCCTCTCCCCACCACGCCGAACCTTGTTCCTCAGCAAAGACATTCCCCTTAAGATGACCGGGTGGATATTCCCGTGGAGGCCTTGTGAAAAAGAGACATCGTCAGCTCCCCTTGGTCGACCGGATGGCGTTGATCCTCGCGCCCCTTCTCGCCCTCCAGTGGCCCGTTCTCCACGCGCTTCAGCCTTCCCTGGGCATTCCCTGGGTCCCCTTGCTCCCCGGCATCGCCATCTTCGCCTCCGCCTACCTGCTTTCCTGGGCCGCCGAAGTGGCCGAGGTCGATATCCCGCCCGCGCTCGCCCTGGGCCTGCTCGCCCTGGTGGCGGTGGCGCCCGAATACGCCGTGGACATCTATTTCGCCTGGCGCGGCGGGCAGGACCCCACCTATGTTCCCTATGCCACGGCCAACATGACCGGCGGCAATCGCCTGCTCATCGGGGTGGGCTGGGCCCTGGTGGTGCTGGCCTATGGATGGAAGACCCGTAAAAGGGAAGTGGTGCTGGACAAAAGACTCCGCCTGGAGACGGTGGTCCTGCTCTTGGCCACGCTTTATTCCTTCGTCATCCCCTTCAAGAAGACCCTCTCCCTCTGGGACACGGGGTTCTTCCTGGCGCTCTTCGCCTTCTACTTCTCCCGCCTCCTCCGGAGCGGGGCCGCCGAGCCCGCTGCCGAGGGGCCGGTGGCGGTGATCCATAATTGGAAGCCTTTCCCCCGGCGGCTCTTCGTGATCTCCTTCTTCGCCGTCGCGGCGGCCGTCATCTACCTGGCCTCCCATCCCTTCGCCGAGGGGCTCTTGGACCTGGGCCGTCATTGGGGCATCGAGGAGTTCATCCTGGTGCAGTGGCTGGCGCCCCTGGCCAGCGAATCGCCCGAGTTCATCGTGGCCGTCCTCTTCGCCCTCAAGTCCCGCCCCACGGCGGGCTTCAACACCATCCTTTCCTCGACCGTGAGTCAATGGACCCTCCTGGTGGGAATGCTGCCCCTCGTCTTCGTCCTCTCCGCGGAAAAGGTCCTGCCCATGCCCCTGGACCCACGGCAGGCCCAGGAGGTCTTCCTCACCTCCGCCCAATCCCTCTTCGGGGTGGTGATCCTGTCCAACCTGCGTTTCGCCCGAAAGGAGGCGGTGGCCCTCTTCGCCCTCTTCCTGGCCCAGACCTTCTACCCCCTCGTGGAGCCCTGGGTGGGCATCCCTTCCATGACCGTCCGGGACATCTTCGCCTGGCTCTATCTGGGCCTGGCGGCGGGGATCCTGGTCGCCTCGGGCCGGGTGCGCAAGGACCTGGGGGGCCTCTTGGGGGCCCTTGGAAAGCGCGCCTGAGGGCCGCTTTTTAACGAACATTTTCCATGCAACCTTTCCTCCCGAGCTTGCGTCCTATTCCCTGAAGGGTTAAAACCCTGTGAAGTTCAAAAACGAGGAGGAAGAGCATGAAACGTTCGATCGCTTTGGCGTTGGCCGTCCTTTTCTTGGCCGGGACGGGTTTGGCGTTGGCCGAGGACCATCCGGTGGCGAAGGATACCCATCAGGTCCGCAAGGATCGCCGGCATCTCCGTCACGCTAAGAAGGAGCGCCGTCAGGATGTGAAGCAATTGGCGACGGACAAGGCCGCCGGTAACACCGAGGCCGTGAAGGAAGACAAGAAGGACATCCGCCAGGACACCAAGGAAGTCCGTCAGGACCGCCGCGAGAAGCGCCAGGACAAGCGCCAACGCCGCAAGGATGTGAAGGAGAAGATGCAGGAGAAGGCCGCCGAGAACAGCGCCCCGGCGCCCGCGCAGTAAGTCCCAAGCCGTTCAAGGCGGGGAGCCGAAAGGCCCCCGCCTTTTTTGTTTTAGGGGATAATGGGGACGGGAGGGGACCATGGCCTACGATCAAAAGCTCGAAGAACGCATGCGGGAGATCTTGAAGGGCGCCAAGGGCGTCACCTCCAAGAAGATGTTCGGCGGTGTCTGTTTCCTGTTGGACGGCAAGATGTTCGTGGGGATCGTGAAGGACGAGCTGATGGTCCGGGTGGGTCCGGAAGGGCACAATAAGGCCGTTTCCCAGAAGCACGCCCGACCCATGGATTTCACCGGCAAGCCCATGGTGGGCTTCATCTATGTGGCCCCCGCCGGGTTGAAGGGGAAGGCCGCCCTTTCCAAATGGATCAAGTGGGGCAAGGACTACGCCGCCACCCTGCCCGCCAAGAAGAAAAAGAGCTCATCTCGGACTTCATGAGGAAAGAAGCCATGAAAAAGTTCAGCTCGTGGTTGATGGTGTTGTTCTTTGGGGTCACGGTCGTGACATGGGGGGAAACCTCCATGCGCAAGGCCCAAGATAAGCCGACGAAGGGCCCAGGAATGAGCATTGAGGATGGAACTCAAAAGGTCCCGTTCCAAACCAGCGCGGATAACCAAAAGGACCTCAGGAATTCCCTGAATGACATGGACGAGGCCCGGAAGCGAAAAGATGCGCAACGGAAAGCCATCGCGAGACAAAAAGCGGCCGAGGTCAAAACGAAGAATGCCCTCAAGGCGAATTATGGCAAGTCCGCAGCCAAAGCGGTCGTTACGCCCATTCCGGGGGCCGTGAAGAAATAAGGTGGTTTTAATCCCACTTCTTGAAGACGAAGAAGACCGCCACCACCATGAAGCCGAATCCCACCAGATAGTTCCATTTCAGGTCTTCCCGTAAATAAAGCACCGAGAAACCGCAAAAGACCACCAGCGTGATGGCCTCCTGGATGGTCTTGAGCTGGGCCGTGGTGAACTGGTAACTCCCGATCCGGTTGGCCGGCACCTGGAAGCAGTATTCGAAGAAGGCGATGCTCCAACTGGCCAGGATGGCGATCCAGAGGGGGGAAGTCCGGTACTTGAGGTGGCCGTACCAGGCGAAGGTCATGAAGATGTTCGAGATGATCAGTAGCAAGATGGTCCACATAGGCGGGCCTTTCGTTCTTGAAGTTTCCAAAAAACCTGATGCAACAGGGATGAACACCGATGGAAGGTCGGGGTTCCTGGATCGTGCCATCTGGGCACATCCTTCTACATCCCTGTTCCAACACAGCTCCTCTTTCAACGTCCCAAATTAGCCCCAACCTTATGGCAAAACAATCGCTTCGCGGGGCTGGGGCACGGCTGAACGCCTTGAAGCCCCCCAGCCGAACCCCTAAACTAACGCTCCCCTCAAGGGAGAAAGAACGACCATGGCACGCCCTCTATTCCTCGACCAACTGAAGAAAAAAGTTCTCATTTTCGACGGTGCCATGGGCACCAACCTCCAGACCTATAACCTGACCAAAGAGGACTTCGGCGGGAAAGAGGGCCTGAACGACTATCTGGTCATCACCAAACCCGAGGTCGTGCGCGAGATCCACGAGGGTTTCCTCAAGGTGGGCGTGGATTGCCTGGAGACCGATACCTTCGGTTCCAACCGCCTAAAGCTGGAAGAGTACGGCCTGGGCGACCGCATCGTGGAGATCAACACCGCCGCCGTGAAGCTGGCCCGCGAACTGGCCGATCAGTATTCCACCCCCGAACAACCCCGCTTCGTGGTGGGGTCCATGGGCCCCACCGGCATGCTGCCCGCCTCGGAAGACCCGGACCTGGGCAAGATCACGCCCGACGAACTGGAAGCCATCTATTACGAGCAGGCTTGCATCATGATCGACGCGGGCGTGGACGCCCTTTTGGTCGAGACCAGCCAGGACATCCTGGAAATGCGCGCGGCGGTCTTCGGATGCCACCGGGCCCGCACCGAAAAGAAGTCCCCGGTCGGTCTCATGGCCCAGACCACGCTGGATACGACCGGCCGTATGCTTTTGGGAACGGACATCACCTCCGTTCTTTCCACTTTTTCCCGGCTTCCCATCGACGTCATCGGCATGAACTGCTCCACGGGCCCCAAGGAAATGAAGGACCCGGTCCGCTACCTCTCCCAATATTCCGAGATCCCCATTTCCACCATCCCCAACGCGGGGTTGCCCGAGAACCGGGGCGGCCAGGCCGTTTACCCCTTGAAGCCCGAGGATCTAGCCAAGGCCCTCAAGGAATTCGTCGAGGAATTCGGGGTGAACGTCATCGGCGGCTGCTGCGGCACCACCCATGAACATCTGCGCCAGGTGGTCCAGGCCATCGGCAACCGGCCTCCCAAGAAGAGGGAGGTGACCCACCTTTGCAATGTCTCCTCCATGATCAAGGCCGTCTCCATGGACCAGGACCCGAAACCCCTCATCATGGGTGAAAGGGTCAATTCCCAGGGTTCCCGCAAGATCAAGCAACTACTCCTGGCCGACGACTATGAGGGCATGGTGGCGGTGGGCCGGGGCCAGGCCGAGGGCGGCGCCCACGTGTTGGACGTCTGCGTGGCCCTGACCGAGCGGGTGGATGAGAAGGAACAGATGATGAAGGTGGTCAAGAAGATGGCCTTGGGCGTCGATACACCGCTCATGATCGACTCCACCGAGGCGGATGTCATCGAGGCGGCGCTCAAGATCTACCCGGGCCGCGCGATCATTAATTCCATCAACCTGGAAGGCAAGGGCGAGCGTATCCAGCGCATCTGCCCCGTGGCCAAGAAGTTCGGCGCCGCCCTGGTGGCCCTCACCATCGACGACGTCTATTACGACAAGAACAAGCCCCAGGAAAAGGGCATGGCCAAGACGGCCGCCCGCAAGCTCGAAGTGGCCAAGAAGATCACCGAGATCGTGACGAAAGAATACGGCATCCCGGCCGAGGACCTCATCTTCGATGCCCTGACCTTTACCCTGGCGACGGGCGAGGCCGAGTTCCTCAATTCCGCCGTCGAGACCATGGAAGGCATCCGGGCCATCAAGAAGGAGATCCCGGGGGTGCGCACCACCCTGGGCCTTTCCAACGTGTCCTTCGGGCTTTCCAAGCCGGCCCGTGAGGTGCTTAATTCCGTCTTCCTTTATCACTGCGTGCAGGCGGGCCTCGATATGGCCATCCTGAACCCCGCTGACATCAAGCCTTACGCCGCCATCCCCGAAGATGAGCGCAAGATGGCCGACGACCTGGTCTTCAACCGCGACCCCCAGGCTTTGGCCAAGTTCATCCAGCATTTCGCGGGCAAGGGCCCGGTGGAGGCGCAAGCGGCCGCCGACCCAACCGAGGGTATGACTGCAGCCCAGAAGGTGCATTGGAAGATCGTCAACCGCAAGCCCGACAAGATCGAGGCGGACCTGGCCGAGGTGATGAAGGAAAAGTCGGCGGTGGAGACCCTGAACACCGTGCTTCTGCCCGCCATGAAGGAAGTGGGGGACAAGTTCGGAGCCGGGGAACTCATCCTGCCCTTCGTGCTCCAATCCGCCGAGGTCATGAAACGGGCCGTCGCCTACGTGGAGCAATTCCTCGACAAGTCCACTGCCACCACCAAGGGCACGGTCGTTCTCGCCACGGTCTATGGCGACGTGCACGACATCGGCAAGAACTTGGTCCGGACCATCCTGTCCAACAACGGCTACACGGTCTATGACCTGGGCAAGCAGGTGCCCGTTTCCACCATCATCGCGAAAGCCCAGGAAGTGAAGGCGGACGCCATCGGCCTTTCGGCCCTGTTGGTCGTGACCTCCAAGCAAATGCCCATCTGCGTGCAGGAACTCGAAAAGATGGGCGCTCAGTTCCCCGTGGTGGTCGGAGGCGCGGCCATCAACCGCCGTTACGGCTACCGCATCAGCTTCGTGGACGAGAAACTTTACGAACCGGGCGTCTATTACGCCAAGGACGCCTTCGAAGGGTTGGATATCTTGAACGCCCTCTCCGACCTGGCTTCCCGGGAGACCTTCCGCAACAAGATCAAGAACGAGGCCATGACCTCCAAGGCGGCGGGTTTCGCCGAGGTCAAACAAGTGGAAGAAGAGGCCTCGCCCATCGAGTTCCCGCCCACGGTGAAGCCGGCCCTGACCATCCCGAAGAACCCCTTCGCTGGCACTTCCATCATCAAGAAGGTGCCTCTCCGCGAGGTTTGGCCTTATTTGGACCTGACCCAGCTCTACAAGCTCAATTGGGGCGTGAAGGGGAAGGATTCGGAAGAATATAAGAAGCTCATCAAGGAGCAGTTCGAGCCCATGCGTTTGAAGATGCAGGACGAGATCCTGGCCAAGGGGCTTTTCGAGCCCCAGTTGGTCTATGGGTTCTTCCTGGCCAATTCGGACGGCAATGACCTGATCATTTACGACGGGAACGACCCGAAGAAGGAACTGGAACGCTTCAAGTTCCCCCGCCAGCGCGTGGGGAGGCACTTGTGCCTATCCGACTACTTCCGTCCCGCCTCGTCAGGCGAGAAGGATGTGGTGGCTTTCCAGGTGGTCACCATCGGCAACAAGGCCACCGAGATCGTGGAACAGCTCAATAAGGACGGCAAATACACCGATTCCTACTATATGCATGGGTTGGCGGTGCAGACGGCTGAGGCTATGGCGGAATGGATCCACCGCCGGATCCGCAAGGAATGGGACCTGCCCATCGGGCAAGGGAAGCGCTATTCGCCGGGCTATCCAGCCTGCCCCGAGCAAAGCGATCAAGAGAAGTATTTCAGGCTCCTGGACGCCACGAAGGCCATCGGCGTGACCCTGACGGAAGCCCACATGATGGTGCCCGAGCAATCCACCAGCGCCATCGTCATTCATCATCCGGAGTGCGAGTATTTCGCGGTTAGGTAAATAAGCCTGTTTGTATATGTAAAGCTTTTTGACGGCCAATATTAATACGTAAAGAAAAACGTTATTTTTTAACGTATACTAAATTCATGGAATTTAAGCCTCATCTCCCATTCGATGGTCTCCCGCCCTTACCTCCGTTGTCTTTTAATTCGTTAATTAAACATCCAAACGTTTTAAGCGAATTAGTCCATGCTGAAAAAGAGTTGTCCTATTTGAAAGGGTTGTGTGGATTTGCACCCAATCCAATGGTTTTCTTATCGTTGCCGATGATCCGAGAATCGGTGGCCAGTCTGGAAATAGAGGCCTTACAAACGACAGTAAACGATGTCATTCAAGGACAGATGTTCCCCGATGAACAAAAATCTCCGGCGGCGGAAAAAGCAATTCAATATTTGGATGCCATCAAATGGGGGTTTAATAATTTAAGAAGTTATCAGTTAACACATAAATTGATTTGTGGAGTGCAAGAGCGCGTACTTGGTACCAAAGAAGGTTATCGAAGAACACCGAATGCTATTCAGACCAAAAACATTCCTCCTAAAACCATTTATACCCCTCCGATAGCGTCATTAATTCCACAAAAAATGAGCAATTGGGAAAGATTTGCCAACACATCAGATCCTAAGATTGTTGGTTCATCTTTGATAAGAGCGGTTCTTTGTCACTATCAATTTGAGGCCATTCACCCGTTTGGAGATGGCAATGGAAGAACCGGACGTATTCTTTTGGTCTTACATCTTGTTCAGGAAGGATTGCTGACGCATCCAATTTTAAATGTGAGTGAATATTTGAATAAAAAAAGGCCGATCTATTATCACTCTCTCTTGGGTGTGACAAAAAATAGAGCTTGGCAGAGATTTACGTTATTCATGTTGAGAGCGATAACAAGACAAGCGCAGTCCACTTCTGAATTGATTCTAAAACTGAAAAAGGAGCACGAGTATTTTAACGAGAGGTTAAAGTCGAAATTTCCGAAGATTTTTAATTCGAAATTGCCCGACCATATATTTGAAAATATTTATACGAGTCCATCTTTTGTAGAAAGAGCTGGAATTATGAGCAGGGTTACCGCATCTAATCATTTAAATAAACTTTCAAAGTCCGAACTTTTAATGGTAATAGAAAAGGGAACATACAGATTTTTTTGTATCCCGAAAGTTTATGAGTTGTTAAACACCAAGAAGGCCGATGAATGATCTCTTAAACGAGCAAATATTTGAAATCAGGAATTTTCTAATGCCCGCCAAGATTTTTTCAGAATAGTTGGTTAAGCATCTTTTGTTTTGCTTCAGGCAATAGACCTACTCACCACCTGCTTGGGTAATCCGCAGGGTGCCTTCCAAACAGGTGATTTCCGGGCTTCCTCCCTTGGGGCAGAATCCTCTCCAGAATCCCCCTCTCTTCAACCGAATGATTGTTTAAGGGGGGTACGAGCGCCGATGTTTTCGGGGAAGGGAGAGGTCTATAATTCCCCATCCATTCCAGGAGGCGGGAAATGAAAGCTGTCATTTTTTATGAAATGGCCCCGGGCAAGACCCGGGAGGACGCCATGGCGCTCTATCCGCGTCACGAAGCCCATTTGACGCCCTTCATCACGCGGAAGGACATCCTCGCCGTCGGGCCCTTCGCCGACGGGTTGGGCTCCATGGGCATCTTCAAGGACCGCGCCGCGGCCGAGGCCTTCGTCAAGGACGATCCCTTCGTTCTCGAAGGCATCGTGGGAAGGCACACGATCCGCGATTGGAACGATAATCTCCTCGTCTAGACCCGCTTGTTCTCCCGCATCCAGAGGATCTGCCCGGTGTGGTGTCGGCAATGCCAGGCATAGGTGCCCAAGGCACTGGCCAGGGATTGGGTGCGGTTGTAGACCGGGTGGTGGAAGGTCCGCTGGAACTGCTCCTCCGTCATCGTCCTTAACAACTGCACCCATTGGCGGTGCAGACCCTCGAAGAGGGCCAGGGTGGCGTCCAGGGAGCCCGTCCTCGATTCCTCCAGGTCCGACCATTTGTTCTCGTCATAGGCTTTGATGGTCGGGTTGTCTTCGGTCAGCGCCCATTTGAAGCGGACATAGCTGTTCACATGGCTGTCGGCCAGGTGGTGGGCGATCTGGCGGATGGTCCAATTCTTATACTTGGTGTCCAATTGGGCGTCGGTCAGGCCCGCCACCGCTTGGCGCAGGGCCTGGGGAGCGGCTTCGATGATCCCGATCAAGGTCTCCCGGGAAGGCTGGTCCTCGGGCTTGGGATTGGGGCCGACGGGATATTGGGGGGCTTCCATGTTTTTTTCCTCGCTTCTCTTTATGATGGAAGAACTTTAATCGGGCCGGGGGAAAAAATCACCCTTTGGTTCTCCACAGGGAGGGACTTATGGCGGACCGTCACATGATCCTGCAGGACAACGCGAGGGAATTGGAGCGCATCAAGGCCCTGGTGGGCGGCATGAAGGAAGGCGACTACGCCAAGCTGCTTCCCAACGGCTGGACCATCACCCAGGCCCTGGCCCATCTGGCCTTTTGGGACCTGAGCCAAGTGGCCCGCCTGGAGCGCTATATCCAAAAGGGCGTGAAGCCCGTCTCGCTCGATTTCGAGGCCATCAACGAACCCTTGGCCAAGGTCGCCGAAGGGTTGCCGCCCGCCGCGGCGGCGGAGCTGGTGGTGGACGCCGCCGAGGCCGCGGACCGGGTGGTGGAAATGCTCACCCAGGCCCAATTCGACGAACTGGTCGGTTCGGGGTTGGAGCGCAACCTCCACCGCGCCCAGCACCGCCGGGCCCACCTGCCCAAGATCGAGGAAGCGCTCAAGTAAAAATGGGATAGAATCCATCCCATGAAACACCCCGCCCTTTCCTGGGCTTTCGGGTCCTTCCTGCTCGTCTATCCCCTGGGGGCCCAAACCCCTGTCGTCACTCCCGCCCCCTCGCCGACCCCTTACCCCTACACCGACGACCAACTGAAGACCGATCTTTCCCGCTTCATCAAGGAACAGATGAACAAGGAGCATGTGAAGGGGTTGAGCATCGTCCTGGTGGAGGGCGGCAGGATCGTCTGGGCCGAGGGCTTCGGGGAGGCGGACAAGGATGTCCCCGCCAAGGCCGAGACCCGTTACGCGCTAGGGGGCTTGTCGCGGGTCTTCACCGCCGCGGAGGTCATGAGCCTGGTCGAAAGGGGAAAGCTGGGCCTGGACCGTCCGATCGAACAGGTGCTACCCGATTTCCGCATCCAAAGCCGTTTCAAGAAGACCCGACCCATCACGCCCCGGGCGCTCTTGGCCGACCACTCGGGACTTCCCGGGTTCTTCCTCAAGGGGCTTTGGGTGGAAGACCCCACGGACCTGGCGGGCTTCGTGGAGGAACTCAAGACCGACCACCTCTATGATCCGCCCCAAAGCCGCTACCGTTACTCCTATACCGACTACGATCTGCTGGGCCGGCTCGTCGAGGTCCAGCGCAGGACGTCCTTCCCCGAGGCGGTGAAGCGGGACCTGTTCGACCAACTGGGAATGGAGGACTCGGCTTTCGAACCCCCGGTGCCCGGTGTCGGCACGGCGCGGGGGCACCTGCCCGATGGGGCGGACCTCAAGGCCCTATTGCGGGACGTGCCGGCGGCGGGCATGGTGTCCTCGGCCCGGGACCTGGGGAAGTTCATGGCCTATCTCCTCGGCGGCCCGGCCCACGGACCCTTGAAGGCCCGCACGGTCCGGTCCTTTTTCACCCCCCAATACCCGGGGCTCCCGCTCGACTTCGGTCATGTCATGGGGCTGGGTTGGAACCTGAACGGGTTCCCCGTGGAGGGCATGGAGACGGCCTGGTGCGACGGGACCTATCCGGGTTATTTCGCCTCCATGACCCTGCTTCGACCCGAGGGGTTGGGTGTGGCGGTCCTCTCTAATTCGATGGAGGCGGGCAAGATCGCCGATGCCTTATCCCAGAGGGTCCTGAAGCTGGCTTTGCAAACCAAGTGGTCCGTTAAGCTCGACCTAGCCCAAAAGAAGATCGAGATGCCCAAGACGGTGGAGGTGCCGCAAGGGGCCCTGCAGGCCTTCGCGGGGGTCTATTCGGCCTTGGGCCAGGTGGCCCCCATCACCGCCAAGGACAAGTGCCTGGGCATCGAGTTCCAAGGCCACGGCCTGGACCTCCTCCCGGTCTCCCAGGACACCTTCATCCCCCACCTGATGATCCTCATCTTCCCCATCGACCTGCCCCAATATCCCCTGACCTTCACGAAGGCGGGTGGCCGGGAAGTGGCATTGCTCGGAGGGTTCCATTTCCCCATCCCGTTGGAGAAGATCCAGCCGGCGCCGATCCCGGCGATCTGGAAGGCCCGGGAAGGGGATTACCTGTTGGAGAACTCCGACGGCCAGATCGACTTCTCGAGGGTGAGGCTCACCGAACGGGAAGGGTTCCTGACCGTGGACCTGAAGGTCTCCTTCCGGTCCCTGGGGATCAAGGATTGGGAGTTCCAGGTGGCCGTCCTGCCGCTTTCGGACCAGGACCTGCTGGTCCCGGGGCTCTTTTATGGCGATGGCGGGACCTTGCACCTGCAAGAGGACGGGAACGGCGTGCCCCGGGTCTATTACTCGGGCTATTGGTTCAAGAAGGCCTGGGCCGGGCGCGAGGCGCATCCGACCCCCTATCCCACGGTGCGCTGAGGGCTTCGCCCCCGGAAAATCTTTATGCATTCCTAACAGGTCCCCATCCGGCGGCTCGGTTAGATTTGATCGAGCGACCGTGTCGGGGGAGGGACCTATGCGTTGGCGGATCCGGGGATGGCGCGCCCCGCGGGTGGGCGATTACCGCATCCAGCGGTCCTTCGCCTGGTTCCCGGTCCCGGTGGGCGGGTTCCAGGTCTGGTTCGAGCGCTATTATTCCGTCCAGCGTTGCTGGTACATCTATGAAGGCCTCCTGGGAGCCGAATGGACCCGGGAATTCCTTTCCCTCGAACTGCGCCCCGCCTTGGATTACCTGAAGGCCCAACATGGCGACCTTACCTATATGAGGAGCCAGAACCTCTACCGGAACATGGCCGGAACGGAACGTTAGGCCTATTCGGCCCTCAGCCGGTAACCGATGCCCGCCTCGGTGATGAGGTAGCGGGGTTGGGCCGGGTTCTCCTCCAGCTTCTGCCGCAACTGATGCACATAGATCCGAAGGTAGTGCCCCGAGTCCCCTCCCGCCGGTCCCCAGACGTCCCGCAGCAATTCCCAACGGGTGACCAGTTTGCCCGGTCGGCGCGCCAGGATGGCGAGCAACTTGTATTCGGTGGGCGTCAGGTGCACTTCCTTGCCGTCCAAAAAGACCTGGCGGTTCTCCAGGTCCACCTTCAGGACCCCGTTCTGGTAAAGGCCGCTCGGGGAGGCGCCCCCGGTGCGGTTGGAGTGGCGCAGGGCCACCTTGATGCGGGCGGTCAGTTCGCCCACGCTGAAGGGTTTGGTGAGGTAGTCGTCGGCCCCCGACTCGAGCGCCTTGATCTTGTCCTGTTCCTTGTCCCGGGCGGACAGCACGATGATGGGGACCGGGGTCCAGGCCCGGGTCCTTTGGATCACTTCCAGGCCGTCCATGTCGGGCAACCCCAGGTCGAGCAGGATGACCTCGGGGTTGTGGGAGGAGGCCAGGGCGAGCCCTTCCTCGCCGGTGGAGGATTCCACCAGACGGAAATCCCGGTCCTCCAGTGAAAGCCGCAGGAAACGCCGGATGGGCGCCTCGTCCTCGATGATCAGGATGGTCGGCAGGGCTTCGGCCATATCAACGCTTCCTTTCCAGGGTCAGGGCCCTTTCGGCCAACGGCAGGGTGAAGTAAAAGCGGGCGCCGCCTTCGGGCCGGTTCCCGGCGCCGATCCTCCCGCCATGGGCCTCCACCACCCCCCGGCAGATGGCCAATCCCAGGCCCACGCCTTCCTTCTGGGAGCCGGCGCGGCCCCGGTAGAACTTCTCGAAGACCTTTTCCTCATCGCCCGCCGCCAAGCCCGGCCCCTGGTCGCTCACCTCCAACTCCAGATGGTCCCCTTGGACCCGGGCGCCGATACGGATGGGGGAGCCCGCCGGGGTGTATTTCAGGGCGTTCTCGATGAGGTTGACGAAGACCTGCTCCATCAGCAGGCCGTCCATGGGGACCATGGGCAGGGTGGGGGGGAGGTCGGTGACGAGGGAGCGGCCCTGGAGCTTGCCCTCCAACCGTCCCAGGGCGGGCCCCAGCACCTCCTCCAGGGGTTGGAGTTCCTTCTTGAGGAGCATTTCCCCCGAGTCCAACCGGGTCATCTCCAGCAGGTTCCCCACGAAACGGTTCAAGCGATCGGACTCGCCCAGGATGTCCTGCAGGAGCTCGCGGCGCGAAGCGTCGCTCAGCCGGCTCCCGGGGTCCAAAAGGCTGCTGGCGGACCCGGTGATGACGGCCAAGGGCGTCCTGAGGTCGTGGGACACGGAACTCAGCAGGGCGTTTCGCACCATCTCGGCTTCGGCCTTGAGGCGGTTCTTCCGGTTCTCCTCCTCCAATCGGGCCTTCTGCTGGATGGCCCCGATCAAGTTGGCCAGGGCCTGGAGGAAGTGGCGCTGGTCGGGGCTGGGACCCAGCGTTCCCGCCCGGGGTTGGAGCCCTAGGACTCCCATGGGCCCTTCGGGGGCCAGGAGGGGGACGAAAAGACAGCCGGTCCCGGGAAAGTCCGGCGTGCCCAGGTCCACCATGTCCCCCTTTTGGAAGGCCGCCTGGGCGGCTTCCTTCTTGAGGTCGTTCCAGGGGGAAGGTCCTTGCGTTCCGGCCCGGGGTCCGAGGGAACCATCGGGTCCCGGGACCAGGAGGACCGAATGGCACTCGAAGATGTCCCCGATGAGGGCCACGGCCCCGTTGAAGTCCGGGTCCTTCTCGGCCTCGGCGGCCAGGCGGCGGCTGAGCTCGAAGAGGGCGGCGGTCTGGGCCTCGCGCCGGCGGCTGGCCTGGGCCTCGGCGCGGATACGGGCGGTCATGCGGCTCAGGGAAAGGGTGAAGAGCAGGACCACGACCAGGGTGATCACATATTGGTAATGGCCGGGCGTGAAGTCGAGGCGCGGCGGGACGATGAAGAAGTCGAAGCTCAGCACGCCCACCACGCAGGCCAGGACCGAAGGCCCGTAGCCGGTGCGGGAGACCACGGCGAGGATCCCAATGAGATAGATCATCAGGATATTGGTGATGGCCAGATGGTAAAGGAAGAGAAGGGCGATGATGTTGCAGATCGCCATGACGGCCAGGGAAAAAACATAGGCGGCCCATTCAGAAAAGGCGGGCTTGCGGATCGGTCTCATCGCATTCGGTCCTCGTATGTCCGGCGCGGGAAGATAAGGCCCGCCGACGGGTCCTTATCCTAGCACGGGGCCCATGCGGTCGAGCTTCGGCGTATCCACAAAATGACGCTTTTGTACGACGGCCCGCATCAAATTGCCGCATCCACAGTTTTGGTAGTAAAGGCGTCGTAAAGATTTTTTTGTAGACCCATTTCCCATTGGACGCTCCCGGAAGCCGAATGGATACTTCGCCCGACGGTGCAATTCAGTACCACTTCCAGGAGGAAAAAATGAAACGAGATGCGGTCTTGAAATTCCGGCGAGGGTGCGCGGCGCTTCTGTTCGCGGCGCTCATGTCCTTCGTGGTGATGGGGGCGGCGCAAGCCCAAACCTCCACTCCCGCTGCGGCGCCGGCCGCGGCTCCGGCGGCGGCTCCGGCCGCTCCGGCGCCCACTCCCGCCGGTCCGGATTCGACGGGGGCCAGCTACGGGGCCGCCTCGGACCTGACCTCCTTCAACAGCTTCAAGGACACGGCCAACCCGACGCCCCAGGAACTGATCCTGGCCATCGGGCACAACCGGGTGGCCATCAACATCATGTGGACCCTCATCACCGGCTTTCTGGTGATGTTCATGCAGGCCGGGTTCGCCATGGTGGAGACGGGGCTCACCCGCGCCAAGAACGCGGCCCACACCATGACCATGAACATGATGATCTACCCCTTCGGCATGCTGGGATTCTATGTCTGCGGGTTCGCCTTCATGTTCGGCGGGCTGGGGAGCCTGGGGACCCTGGGCGGCTACGGGGGCTTGAGCCACGAGATCACCTGGACGCTCTTCGGGAAGTCTTTCGGGATCCTGGGGACCACGGGCTGCTTCCTCACCGGGGCCGCCTATGACTCCAGCGTGTTCACCCTCTTCCTCTTCCAGATGGTGTTCATGGACACCACCGCCACCATCCCCACCGGGGCCATGGCGGAACGCTGGAAATGGTCGGCCTTCTGCCTCTACGGCGTCGCCATCGGGACCATCATGTATCCCGTGTTCGGGAACTGGGTCTGGGGCGGAGGCTGGCTGGCCCAATTGGGCGGCAACTTCGGCCTGGGCCACGGCTACGTGGACTTCGCGGGTTCCTCGGTGGTCCATATGCAGGGCGGCGTGATCGCCCTCATCGGCGCCTGGATCATCGGTCCGCGCATCGGCAAGTACAACAAGGACGGCTCGGCCAACACCATCCCGGCCCATAACCTGCCCCTGGCCATCGCGGGTTGCTTCATCCTGGCCTTCGGCTGGTTCGGGTTCAACCCCGGCTCGACCCTCTCGGGTTCGGACCTGCGCATCAGCGTCATCGCGGTCAACACGATGTTGGCTTCGGCGACCGGCGCGGTCTTCGCCATGCTGTGGTGCATGTTCGTGCGGATGGGCAAACCGGATCCGGGCATGATCGTGAACGGCATGCTGGCCGGTTTGGTGGCGATCACCTGCCCCTGCGCCTTCGTGAACGCCCCCGGCGCCTGCATCATCGGGGCCGTCTCCGGGGTGCTGGTGGTGGAAGCCGTTTATTTCTTCGATAAGATCCACATCGACGATCCCGTCGGGGCCATCGCGGTGCACGGCGTGAACGGGGCCTGGGGCTGCCTATCCTTGGGGCTCTTCGGCGACGGCGCCTATGGCGCGGGCTGGAACGGCGTGGGCGCCGCCAACTATATGGGCGTGGCGGGCAAGGGCGTGACCGGGTTGTTCTACGGCGACTCCTCCCAATTGATCGCCCAGATCATCGGGGTCGTGACCTGCTTCGTCACCCTCACCGTGCTCTCCCTGATCGTTTTCGGATTGATCCAGGTGACGGTCGGGAACCGGGTCGAGGCTTCGGTCGAGATGGAAGGCCTGGACATCCCCGAAATGGGCGTCCTCGGCTACAATGGCTTCAAGATGGACAAGGCGTCGGAGAACATCAGCTCCAAATAAAGCCGTTCTTTCGACAGATCGGAGCGCCGGACCGCCGTAAGGCGGCCCGGCGCTCTTTTTTTCAGGAGGTTGGAAATGCGGGGTTGGGGTCTTCTCTACCGTTTGGGCGCCATGACGATGGTCTTCAGCGGGGGTGTCTTCTTCGATGAACCCTACCGGGATTACCTGGCACGGGACCACTCCCAGTTCAACTCGCTTTTGTTGCTCTATGGTTTTCCGGTGCTGGTGGGGTTCTCGTTGCTGGTGCTTTCGGCGGAGGTGCTCAAGAGCGGGGAAGGGGCCATCCGAAGGCTTTGTATGGGACTGGCGCTGGTGTCCTTCTGCTGGCTGGGGCTCTGGGTCCTGGTCTGGCGCATGACCCCGGGTCCCCTGCCCTGGCCGATGCATCTGTTAGCGTTGGGGGCGGTGGCGGCCGCCATCCTCATGGGTTTCCGCCAGGACAGGATCGAGGGCAAACAGGCCTGGTTCCTTACGGTGATCGGGGGATCGGTGGGTTACATGGGGGCGGTCAACCTGTTGCTGCAACCGGCTACCCGCCATTTCATCGCCCCCGCCCTGGGGGGATTGTTGGTCATCGCGGGGGTCTGGGGCTTCCTCCGGAAGGCTTGATCCTCAGTATTTGACGTGGCAGCCGTAGGGCGCCATGGCGGGGTCGGAGACCTTCTGGCCCGCCTTGGATTGGGTGAGGGCCTTGTCCACGTAATTGACGTAGGGTTGCCCGTCCCCGGTCTTGGCTTCGATCGCGTCCTCGAGGGGCGCGTTGTCGATGGCGCCGTCATAGATGAGGTCGCCCTTGGGGTCGATGACGAACATGTGGGGCGTGGTCTTGGCCCCATAGGCCCGGCCCAACTTCCCCTTCGGGTCCAGCAGGGTCGCGGTGACATGGGCCTTGTTCTTTTTCGCGTCCTGGTTGGCGCCGTCGGCATCGACATAGCCTTCCTTGCCGGGGGCCGATGAGATGACCGTGAACCATTGGACTCCCCGGCCCACCCATTTTTCCTGCAGCTTCTGCATCTTGCCCTTGGCGTATTGGCTCCGTACGAAGGGACAATCCTGGTTGTGCCACTCCAGGACCACATAGAGGCCCTTCAGTTTCTTGAGCTCGTGGACCTTGCCCTTGCTGTCCACCGCCGAGAAGTCCGGCGCGGGTTTGTTCAGTTCGGCCGCCGCCAAGCTGCCGCCCAGCCACGCGGCCAAAAGTCCTGCCGCCAGGCCGGTCCGGATGAAATTCTTACGGATCATGTTCCGCCTCCGAGGTGCCATTCCCCTGAAGGGGCATGGAAAGTTGATAGGACTTGGTGTTCTTCTTGTCCTTGACCACCAGGACCCCGTCGAGGGTCCCGGGGACCTGCGTCATCTGGTCCGACCGCTTCAGCTTGATCTGGAAGGAGGACCCGGTCCAACGGAAGGCCGGCGTGGCCGCGTTCTCGATCTGGTTGGGGTTCAACGGCATGAAGGCGGCCGTGGCGGTCTTGGAAAGGGAACCGGCGGGGGAGACGTTGATGAAGAAGTCCTTCTTGCCCAGGAAGGCCGAAGCGTTCCAGCCCTCCGGAAGGGGCTTGGGGAGGGCCCGGCGGGCCATCTGGAAATAATATTCGTGGCGCCCGCTCACCTTGGGTCTGTGGTTCTTCACCACCAGCCGGGCGTTGAAGTTCATGTCGCCGGGGATGCAGATCTCGTTGCAGACCAGCCAGCGGACCTTGGCGGAGAAACGCACGAAGCGGCCGGATTTGAGCTTCGGGGGCGACTGGATGGGGACCATGAGGACCACCTCGTTGGTGTAGCCGTAATCGGCCAGGTTGGGAAGGGTGAGGCGCTGGGGAGCGGGCCAAAGGATGTCGCCCGCGGTGAAGCCGTCGGGCAGGGTCCAGATGATGGAAGGGGCTTGGCCCGAGTCGCCCGGGTTCTGCCAATAGAGGTGCCATCCCTTCTGCATGCGGAAATGGAACCCCAAGGTCACGCTGCCGCCGGACTGGACGGAGGTCTGCTCGGTCAGCATCTCCACCTTCACGTGGGAAAGGTTCTGGGCCAGGAGGGGAAGGGGCAAGAGGAGCAGCAAAAGGCCCAAACAGGTTCTTCGCATCCAGGGTCCTTCGAGGTCGGGGAATGAACGGCTTTCTTAAAACACTATACCTTGCGGGTTTGGTTGTTCCGGCCGAAATGCGGTGCGTTCCAGGGAACCCTTTTCCCGGCAAAGGTTTGGACGAAAGGGCCGGGAAGAGGTGTTATAAGGAACAAGACACAAAACGAAACTACGTTAATGTATCAATATTACAATAATGGTGTTTTTATTTTTACCCATTGCCCCCAAAAACATTTATTTTTAACCGGTTTCGCCTGGCATGGAACTGGCTTTTAGAGGCCTGGCCCTTCCAGGGCTTATCCACTATTCAAAGGAGAAGAGAGATGAAATTTTCTCATTTAGGGAAAGGGACCCGAAGGGGCTTTTTCTTGGCCTTAGCAACGGGTCTCTTCTTCGTGATGACGGCTTGCGCCATGGCGCAGACGGCACCGGCGGCAGCGACCCCGGCGGTTGCGGCCACCCCGGCACCGGCGGCTCCGGCCATCAGCGCCGGTGACACGGCCTGGGTGCTGGCCTCGGCGGCTTTGGTGCTCCTGATGACCCCCGGCCTCGCCTTTTTCTACGCCGGCATGGTGCGCAAGAAGAACGTGATGGCCACCATCATGCAGAGTTTCTTCATGATCGCCCTCATCAGCATCCAATGGGTGATCTTCGGTTACTCCATCGCCTTCGGGGACGGCAATCCCTATTTCGGGGGTCTGCAGTGGGCTTTCCTGAACAACCTTCCGGAAACGAGCCCCCTGGCCGGGACCATCCCCCACTATGCCTTCATCATGTTCCAGGCCATGTTCGCCATCATCACCCCGGCCCTCATCACCGGGGCTTTCGCGGAGCGCGTGAAGTTCACCGGCTTCGTGCTCTTCTCCCTGCTCTGGGCCACCTTCATCTATGACCCGGTCTGCCATTGGGTCTGGTCGCCGAACGGCGTCTTCTGCCAGATGGGCGCGCTGGACTTCGCGGGCGGCACGGTCGTGCATATGACCGCCGGGTATTCGGCCCTGGCCTTGGCGCTCCTCTTGGGGACCCGAAAGGGCTACGGCAAGGAATCCATGGTGCCCCACAACATGACCTACGTGCTGTTGGGGGCCAGCCTGCTCTGGTTCGGCTGGTTCGGTTTCAACGCCGGTTCGGCGGTCGCGGCCAACGGCCTGGCGGCCAACGCCTTCCTGACCACCAATACCGCCACCGCCGCGGCGGCCCTCTCCTGGTGCCTGATCGAATGGTTCCATCACCGCAAGGCCACCACCCTGGGCGCGGCCTCGGGCGCGGTCGCCGGACTGGTCGCCATCACCCCGGCCTGCGGTTTCGTGAACGTGGCGGGGTCCCTCTGGATCGGCTTCCTGGTGAGCTTCCTTTGTTACCTGGCCATCCAGGTCAAGCTCAAGCTCGGCTATGACGATTCGCTGGACGCCTTCGGGGTGCACGGCATCGGCGGGACCTTCGGGGCCCTGGCCACCGGCCTCTGGGCCGTCAAGGCGGTCAACGGCCATGACGGGTTCTTCGCCGGCAACCCGGCGCAGCTCCTGATCCAGGTCAAAACGGTCCTGGCCACCATGGTCTTCTCCTTCATCGGCACGGTCATCCTCTATTTCCTCGTCGAGAAGACGGTGGGGATGCGGGTCAGCGCCAAGGAAGAGGAATTGGGCCTGGACCTTTCCCAGCACGGGGAAGAGGGTTACCACATTTAAGACAATTAAGATTTTTGAATTCTTAATTCTGAATTGAGAGAATGAACCGAAAGAAAGATAAAATCAGGAGGGTCAAATGAAGAAAGTGGAAGCGATCATCCGCCCCAGCGCTTTAAGGGCGGTTTTGGACGGCCTGAAGGCCGTGGGTTATTCGGGCGTGACGGTGGCCGAGGTGCAGGGCCACGGCGTCCAGAAGGGCATCACCGAGTCCTACCGGGGCCAGACCGTCGAGGGGCTGCTTCCCAAGCTGGTCCTCACCGCGGTGGTGAACGACAAGAAGGTGGCCAAGGTCACCGATATCATCGTGAAGTGCGCCAGGACCGGCGAGATCGGGGACGGGAAGATCTTCATCTCCCCCGTCGCCAACGCCATCCGGATCCGCACCGGTGAGAAGGGCGAAAAGGCCGTTTAAGGCCCTTTCGCGGCCGATCCAAGCCCCGGTGGACATTCCGTCCGCCGGGGCTTTTTTATTCCGTCAATCGGTCTTGAGGCGGTAGCCGACGCCGGACTCGGTGACCAGGTAATGGGGCCGGTCGGGGTCGGCTTCGAGCTTACGGCGTAATTGATAGATGTAGATGCGCAGGTATTGGACCTGGTCGCCGCTGGCGGGGCCCCAGACCTCCTGGAGGATCTGCTTCTGGGTGACGACCTTGCCCGCGTGCCGGATGAGGCAGGCCAAAAGATCGTACTCATTGGGGGTCAGGTGGGTCTCCTTCCCGCGGACGGTGACGACCCGGGCGGAAAGGTCCACCCTGAAGTCGGGGGCTTCGAAGACGGCGTCCGATTTGCCCCCGGCCTTGAGCCGTTGGGAATGGCGGAGCGCCGCCCGGATGCGGGCCATGAGCTCGCCCACGTCGAAGGGTTTGGTCAGGTAGTCGTCGGCGCCCGCGTCGAGTCCCGCGATCTTGTCCTTCTCCTTGCCCCGGGCGGTCAGGATGATGATGGGGGTGGCGGTCCACTCCCGAAGGCGCTTCACGACCTCCAGGCCGTCCAGATCGGGAAGTCCCAGGTCCAGCAGGATGATGTCGGGATTGTGGGACGAGGCCAGGGCGATCGCTTCCTCGCCCCTTTCCGCCTCGACGACCTTGAAGCCGTGGCTTTGCAGGGAGGGTTTGAGGAAGCGCCGGATGGGGAGTTCGTCCTCCACCACCAGGACCGTGCCTTTATCCGCCATGTCCGGCCTCCAGGGGAAGGGTGAACCGGAAGACCGCCCCGCCGCCCGGACGGTTGCGCGCCTCGATGGAGCCGCCGTGGATCTGCACGAAACCCTTGCAGATGGAAAGGCCCAGCCCCGCGCCCGCCGCCCGTCCCTGTTCGGGACCCCGGTAGAACTTCTCGAAGAGCCGGGGCAGGTCGGCTTCGGGCAGGCCCGGCCCCCGGTCGGCGACCTCGATCTCCAGGAAACCTTCCCCCACCCCCGCGATGATCTCCACCGGGGAATCGGGGGGGGTGTACTTCAAGGCGTTGTCCACGAGGTTCACCAGGACCTGTTCGATCAAGAGGCTGTCCATGGGGACGAGCGGCAGGTCCGGGGGGATGCGGGTGGTGATCTTGCGGGCCGATGCTTTCTTGTCGAGGCGGGCCAGGGCGGAACCGATGACCTCGGCCGGGTGGTTCAATTCCCTGTTGGGCTGGATGGAGCCCGATTCCAGCTTGGTCATCTCCAGCAGGTTGTTCACCAGCCGCTCCAGGCGTTCCGATTCATCGTGGATGTTCTCCAAGAGGTCCCGCCGGGTGGGGGCGGGGAAGGACTCGCCGTTCTGCAGGAGGCTGCTGATGGAGCCCGTGATGGCGGCCAAGGGAGTGCGAAGGTCATGGGAGACGGAGCTCAAAAGGGAACTGCGGAGCTTCTCCGATTCCACCTCCATCTGGGTCTGTTGTTGTTTTTGAAGGAGCTTGTCGGCCGCCACGGCCAAGGCGGTCTGATGGGCGAAGGCCTCCAGGAGATGGAGCTGTTCGGGGATGAAGAGCTTCTCGGGGTGGCGGGGTTTCACGCCCAGCGCCCCCACGGGGGCGCCGGAAGCGAGCAGGGGCAGGTAAAGGGCATCGGTCCCCGGCAGGGTGTCGGTGCCCCGGCCTGCCGGTTGACCCAGGTCGAAGGCCCAATGGGCCACCCCCATTTCCTTGGAGGTCAGGTCGAAAGCCCCCATGTCCCCGCATTGGACCTTCAGCCGTCCATGCTCATCGGGCAGGAAGGCGATGACCGAGCTCTCGAAGACCTCGGCGATGTGCTTGACGGCGATGTCCAATAGTTCCGCCGTGCCCCAAGTGGAGGCCAACTCCCGGGAAAGGGCGTAGAGGGCGGCGGTGCGGCGTTCCCGTAGACGGGAATGCCGGGCCTGGTCCCGCACCCGCACCGTGAGGTTGCTGATGGACAGACCCACGACCAGCATCACGAGGAAGACCACGATGTATTGGGTGTCGGATACCGCGAAGGTGAAGCGGGGAGGCACAAAGAAAAAGTCGAAGGCCAGCACGCTCAGGACCGAGGCCAGGGTCGAGGGCCCCCGGCTCTGCTGGTAGGAAACGGCCAGCACCCCGAGCAGGTAGACCATGATGAGGTTGGCTAGGTCCAACCATTCATAGATAAAGGAGCAGATGAGGGTGCTGGCGGCGACCCCCAGGAGGGCGTAGAGGTAACCCTTCCATTCCCCTTGTCCGGCCGCCTTTCCTTGGAACCGGGGGCGTTCGGGGGCCCGTGGATCGGCGGATTCGCCCCGGGTGGCATAGATGTCGATATCACCGCTGGCCCGAAGGAGCCGGTCCACGGGGGATGGCCGTAAAAGATTCCGCCAGGAATAACGCGGGGGCTTCCCGATGAAGATCTTGGTGACGTTGCGTTCCTTGGCGTAGTCCATCACCTCTTCGGCGAAGTCGCTGCCGGTCAAGGTGGCGGTCTCCGCTCCCAATTGTTCGGCGAGTCGCAGGTGCTGGATGGCCTGGGAACGGGCCTCATCACCCCCCCGGGATGGGATCTCCACGTAAAGGGCGATCCAATCCGACCGCAGGGATTTGGCCATGCGGTGGGCGGCCCGCACCAGGTTCGCGGACGAGGGGCTGGGCGAGACGCAGACCAGGATGCGGTCGGAGGTGGCCCAGGTCTGGGTGATGGCCATGGTGCGCCGGTAATCCTGCACCTGGTCGTTGACCCGGTCGGCGGTGGTGCGAAGGGCCATCTCGCGAAGCGCGATGAGGTTGCCTTTCTTGAAGAAGTTCTGGACGGCCCGCTGGGCCGCCTCGGCCATATAGACCTTGCCCTCCTGCAGGCGCTTGAGGAGGTCGTCGGGCGGAAGGTCGATGAGCTCCACCTCATCGGCTTCCTGGAGCACCTTGTCCGGCAGGGTCTCACGGACGGTCACGCCCGTGATCTGGGCCACGATGTCGTTGAGGCTCTCCAGGTGCTGGACATTGAGGGTGGAATAGACGTTCACGCCCAGGTCGAGCAGTTCCTGCACGTCCTGCCAGCGCTTCAAGTGGCGGGCGCCGGGCGCGTTGGTGTGGGCCAGTTCGTCAACGAGCAGAACGTCGGGGCGACGCTTCAGGGCCGCGTCGATGTCGAATTCCTTGAGCTGGGTGCCACGGTATTCCAATTCCTGCGGGGGGAGGATCTCCAGCCCTTCCAGGAGGGCGGCGGTCTCCTTGCGGCCATGGGTCTCGAGGAGTCCCACGACCACATCGAGCCCCTCGTTCTTCTTCGCGCGGGCCGCCTCCAACATGGCGAAGGTCTTGCCCACCCCGGGTGAGGCGCCAAAGAAGATCTTCAATTTGCCCCGTTTTTCCAGCGCCGCTTCCATCTTCACGCGGTCCAGGAGCTTGTCCGGGTCGGGCCTTTTGTCGTTCATGGCCTTGATTTTAAGTCCCAGGACCAAGGGGGGTCCATGTGAGGGGTCAGAAAGCCGTGTTTTTAATCTTTTCCTAATGCCTTCCCCTCCCCTCTTAACAGCATCCTTATCCATTTCCGTCCTATCTTTCCCATGACCCAGGACATAGGTGTTTTCCAAGCCCGGGCGGAGGATGAAGAAAGGAGCCGTCCCATGAACGAAGACCATGTGCTGTTTTGGGAAGTCTTCCTTTCCATCTGTTCCCTTTGCCTGGCCATTGCCTTGGGAAGCCATTTTTGGTTCCTGCGGAAAAAAACCGGGGTCCGGAAGGAAAAGGGCGGAAGGTCCCGGACCTTAAAACGGAAAAAAAGCATTCCCCGGAAAAAGGGAAGCGGGAAAAGGAGGAAATGATGCTGGAACTGATCTGTATAGGACTGTTCTTAGGGCTCGCCTTGTCCACCCTGGGGTTGGTGGCGGGCCTGGACCGGATGATGGGGGACGAACCATGAATATCATCTATGTCGTGAGCGGTTTTGTTTCGGCCGGGTTGTTGGTCTATTTGGTCGTGGCTTTGATCAAGCCCGAGAAGTTCTAAAAGAAAGGTCAGGGAACGCAAATGACGACGAATCAATGGATCCAGATCCTGTTTTATTTCGGGGTGCTCCTGGTCCTGGCGAGGCCCCTGGGGACCTATATGGCCAAGGTCTATGGGGACAAACCTTTCTTTTTAGGGAAGCTGTTCGGTTGGCTGGAAGGTCTTCTTTATAAGCTCGGCGGCATCAAGCCGAAGGAGGAGATGGACTGGAAGGGTTATGCCCTGGCCATGCTCCTCTTCAACATCGTGGGAGGAATTCTGCTCTATGGGATCGAAAGGCTCCAGGCTTCTTTGCCTTTGAACCCGGCCGGTCAATCGCCGGTCCCGCCGGACCTGGCCTTCAACACGGCTATCAGCTTCATCTCCAATACCAATTGGCAGTTCTATGGCGGCGAGACCACCATGAGCTACCTGACCCAGATGATGGGGTTGGCGGTCCATAACTTCCTTTGCGCCGCCTCCGGCATGGCCACCCTGGTCGCCCTCATCCGGGGTTTGGTGCGGAAAGAGACCACCAAACTCGGGAATTTCTGGGTCGATATGACCCGGGGGACCCTTTACATCCTCCTGCCTCTGAGCCTGATCTTGGCCCTGATCTTGATCCAGCAAGGATCGCCCCAGACCTTCGCCAATACGGCGACGGCTTCCCTGGTCCAACCGACGTCTTATGACAAGCCAGCGGTCGACGACAAGGGGAACCCCGTGACCATCGCCGGGAAACCAAAAATGGACCACGTGGTGGTCAATGAACAGTCCATCGCTTTGGGGCCCGTGGCTTCCCAGGAGGCCATCAAGATGCTGGGGACCAATGGGGGCGGTTATTTCAACGTGAACTCGGCCCACCCCTATGAGAACCCGACGCCCTTTACGGATCTCCTCGAACTTTTGGCCATCCTTCTCATCCCGACCGCCCTCTGTTTCACCCTGGGCGCCATGGTGAAGGATATGCGCCAAGGATGGGCCATCCTAGCCGCCATGTTCCTTCTGTTGGCACCCATGCTTTATCTCTGCGCCCAACAGGAACAAAGCGGGAACCCTCTTTTGAACAAGCTCACGGCGGGGGCCGGTGGGGAAGTCCTGGCCAACGGCAACATGGAAGGCAAGGAAGTGCGCTTTGGCATCGTGAATTCGGCCCTGTGGGCTTCCGTGACCACGGCGGCTTCCAACGGGTCCGTCAATTCCATGCACGATTCCTATACTCCCCTCGGGGGGATGGTCCCCATGTGGATGATCATGCTGGGCGAGGTCTCCTTCGGCGGGGTCGGATCGGGCCTTTACGGCATGCTGGCCTTCGTCATCCTGGCGGTCTTCGTGGCGGGGCTCATGGTGGGCCGCACGCCCGAATACCTGGGCAAGAAGATCCAGGCCTACGAGATGAAGATGGCCTCGATCATGATCCTCATCCCGCCCCTGCTGGTCCTTATCTGCACGGCGGTGGCGGTGGCGACCGGCGGGGCAGGCACCAACAACCCGGGCGCCCATGGTTTCTCCGAGCTCCTTTACGCTTTCGATTCCCAGTCCAATAACAACGGCAGTGCCTTCGCGGGTCTTTCGGGGAACACCCTTTATGACCTGATGGGAGGAGCCGCCATGTGGTTCGGTCGTTTCTGGTTGGCCGTGCCGGTGCTGGCGCTCGCCGGGAGCCTGGCCAGGAAGAAAGTGGTGCCGGAGAGCGCGGGGACGCTCCCGACCCATACGCTCCTGTTCGTCGTGATGCTTTTTTGCACGGTCATCATCGTGGGGGCCCTGACCTTCTTCCCGGCCCTGGCCCTGGGGCCCATCGTGGAACACCTGAAGATGATCCATATGTAAGGGCATGAAAAGGAAAGGGCGCCGGAAGGCGCGGCCAAAACGCGTGCGGGTCCCTAGGACCCGCACGAAAGGCGAGAAAAAGGGCCGAATGGCCCAAGGGACTGAACCCAAAGGAACGGAGAAAAAAATGACGACCGAACACGTGAAAGAACGCAAATTATTCGAAGGGGAGATCACCCGCAAGGCGATCCTGGAATCCTTCAAGAAGCTGAACCCGGTCCACATGATCAAGAACCCGGTCATGTTCACGGTCTATGTGGGAAGCATCCTGACCACGGGGTTGTGGCTGCAATCCTTGGGGGGCCATGGTGAAGCCGCCTCGGGCTTCATTTTTGCCGTATCCCTTTGGTTGTGGTTCACGGTGGTCTTCGCCAATTTCGCCGAGGCCATGGCGGAAGGGCGGGGCAAGGCCCAGGCGGACACCCTTCGCAAGAGCCGCCAGGAAGTGAAGGCCAAGAAGATGGCCAAGGCCGACAAGGATTCCAAGCGGACCGAGGTCCTTTCGGGCGACCTGCGTAAGGGCGACCTAGTGTTGGTGGAGGCGGGGGATTTCATCCCCGCCGACGGCGAAGCGGTGATCGGGATCGCCATGGTGGATGAGAGCGCCATCACGGGCGAGTCAGCGCCTGTGGTGCGCGAATCGGGCGGGGACCGAAGCGCCGTCACGGGGGGAACGCGGGTCATCTCCGACTGGCTCATCGTGAAGGTCTCCTCCAATCCGGGCGAATCCTTCCTGGATCGCATGATCTCCATGGTCGAGGGCGCCAAGCGCCAGAAAACCCCCAACGAGATCGCCTTGAACATCCTGTTGGCGGCCCTCACCATCGTGTTCCTCATCGTCTGCGCGACCCTCCTGCCTTTTTCCTTTTATAGCGTGGCGGCCTCGGGCGCGGGCAAGGTCGTGACCGTGACGGTGTTGGTGGCCCTCTTCGTCTGCCTAGCCCCCACCACCATCGGCGGACTTTTGTCCGCCATCGGGATCGCCGGTATGGACCGTATGATCCAAGCCAACGTCATCGCCATGTCGGGCCGGGCGGTGGAGGCGGCGGGTGACGTGGATATGCTCCTGCTCGATAAGACAGGGACCATCACCCTGGGCAATCGCCAAGCCGCCGAGTTCATCCCGGCGGACGGTGTTCTGGTCCGGGAACTGGCGGAGGCCGCCCAGCTATCCTCGCTGGCCGACGAGACGCCGGAAGGGCGCAGCATCGTGGTCCTGGCCAAGGAGAAATACGGCCTCCGGGGCCAGGAGATCCATGAATTGAAGGCCACCTTCGTACCCTTCACCGCCCAGACCCGCATGAGCGGGGTGGATATCGGGAAACGCTCCATTCGTAAGGGAGCGGCCGAGGCCATCGAGGCTTACGTGAAGAAAGAGGGCGGGAAGTACCCGGAGGATGTGCGCACGGGGGTGGAGGCCATCGCCCGCCGGGGAGGCACCCCCCTGGTGGTGGCCGAAGGTAAGGAAGTGCTGGGCGTCATCCACTTGAAGGACATCGTGAAAGGGGGCATCCAGGAACGGTTCGCGGAGCTTCGCCGCATGGGCATCAAGACTGTCATGATCACGGGGGACAATCCACTGACGGCCGCGGCCATCGCGGCGGAGGCCGGTGTGGACGACTTTTTGGCCCAAGCGACGCCCGAAGCGAAGCTCAAGCTCATCCGGGAATCCCAAGCCGGAGGCCGCCTGGTGGCCATGGCGGGTGACGGCACCAATGACGCGCCGGCCTTGGCCCAGGCCGACGTGGCGGTCGCTATGAACACGGGCACCCAAGCCGCCAAGGAGGCGGGGAACATGGTGGACCTGGATTCGAACCCCACCAAGTTGATCGAGGTGGTCAAGATCGGGAAACAGCTCTTGATGACCCGGGGTTCCTTGACGACCTTCTCCATCGCCAACGACGTGGCGAAATACTTCGCCATCATCCCGGCGGCCTTCGCCCTCACCTATCCGGAGTTGAACGCCTTGAACATCATGCATTTGGCCACGCCCCAGTCGGCCATCCTGTCGGCGGTCATCTTCAACGCGGTCATCATCGTGTTCCTGGTGCCGTTGGCCTTACGGGGCGTGAAATACCGTCCTTCCTCGGCCTCGAAACTGCTGCAGGACAACTTCCTCATCTATGGGGTGGGTGGGCTGATCGTGCCCTTCGTGGGCATCAAGTTGATCGACGTGATCCTGGTGGCCTTAGGTCTGGTTTAAAAAGACAGCTGGCGGCTGTCAGCTACCCGCTGCCAGCCAGAAATTCGGAGGCTTAAATGCTTAAAGACATTATGGTTCAAACCAAACATTCGCTGATCTTCGTGGCGGTCTTCACGGTCCTCCTGGGCCTAGTCTATCCGGGCCTGACGACCCTTTTGGGGAAGGCCCTATTTCCCCGCCAAGCGGACGGAAGCTTGATCGAAGTGAATGGGAAGAGGGTGGGGTCGGAATTGATCGGCCAGTCCTTCGACGATCCCAAGTATTTCTGGAGCAGGCCCTCGGCCACGGGGCCTTATGGCTATAACGCCTCTTCCTCGACGGGCTCGAATTTGGGACCAACGAACCCCGGGTTCTTGGACACGGTCCAAGGACGCATCGACGCGTTGAAGAAGGCCGACCCTGACATGGCCGGCAAGCCGATCCCTATGGATCTGGTGACCGCCTCGGGGTCCGGGTTGGATCCCCATATCAGTCCGGCCGCCGCCGAGTACCAGGCTTCCCGCGTGGCCAAAACCCGAAAACTTCCCTTGGAAAAGGTGAAGGAGCTGATCGCCCAGAACACCCAAGGCCGTTGGTTGGGTTTCATCGGGGACCCCGGCGTGAATGTGCTGAAGTTGAACCTGGCCTTGGACGCTTTGGTCCCGGCGGCTTCTAAGTAGGGAGGTGGCACATGCGTTGGAGGATCAAGGTCGATCTCAAACAACGCCTGGGGGACCTGCGGATCCGGCGCCGGTTCGCTTTTTTCCCGGCGAAGGTCGGGGGATTCAAGGCTTGGCTGGAACCTTTTTATTGCGTCGAAAAATGTTATCACGTCTATGGCGGGTTCCTAGGTGCTCGGTGGGGTGAAGAATACCGGGCTTTCAAGAAGGAAGAATGTTTCGAATTCCTCCGCTCGTTCTACGAAACACCCGCTTATCTGAAAAAATTGGGCCTTTATCGGATGGGACCCGGATCCGAACCCGGGAGCCCCTGGTACCTGGATCCAGTTTCCTGAGAAGAATATAAGTCCACGTCCAAAGTGTAGAATGGCTCCGGTCCGTCATTCGCTGGGCCTTCTTCCGTGCCTTTGAAGGCTATCCGGAAGGCCCGGAACGGGAAAGTGCCTTTTCATGGATCCATTGACGCTTTTCGGCTTGTTCGCCGTCACCGCCATGCTGGTCACCTACGCGCTGGAGGACAAAAGCCGGTGGTTCATCCTGGCTTTCGCGGGCAGTTGCCTGCTGGGTTCGGCCTATGGATTCCTCCAAGGGGCCTGGCCCTTCGGGCTAGTGGAGGGGATCTGGTCCTTGGTGGCGGTGGGGCGTTGGTGGCTGATCAGGCCCGGTCTTAGGGAACGCGGCGGGAAAAAGAAGCCTATCCGACGATGACCAGTTCGGCCGACTCGGGCAGGTTCTGGGCGAGTTTTTTGAGCATCCGTCCCCTCACCATCCGCCAGAAGAAGGTCCGCTTGGACGAACCCACGAAGACCTTGGCGACCTTCAATTCGGTGGCGGCCTCCGCCAGGGAAGTGCCCGCGTCCTCGGCCATGCGCCAGACGGGGATGGCATTGATCCCGATCTTTTGAAGGTAAGCGCATGATCCGACCAAAACATTCACGGCGTTCTCGCTGGGCTTGATCTCCTGGGGCAGGAAAAGCCCGGGCATCTCATCGATATAGATCACATAAACATTCCCTTTTTTCATGCCGCGGGCGAAGACCGCCGCGTCCTCCAGGAGTTTTTCGTTCACGAAACGCAGGGCCACGATGATGGGGGAGGATTCGAAGGCCGAAGCCTCCAAGGCCTCCTCCAGGGTCAGGATATTGGAGGCCTCCGGAAGATCGGCGACGGTCGCTTCCGCCGCCGCGAACTGGGAAGAAGCCTTGCGGGCGGCGCCGATCCGGTGCCAGACCCCCACCCCCACGAGAATGACCGCCAGGGTCCCGCCGAAGAACAGGGCATCGGGCTTATGGAACATGTTGATGAACCAGGCCGCCAGGAGGGCCAGGGTGGTGAAGGCGCCGGTCCAGAACTTGAAACCCCGATCCCCGTCGCGCCAACGGAGCCGGTCGATGGCCAGGGAAGAAAGGGACAAGGTGCCCAAAAGGCCGAAGTTATAGAGATCGCCCAAGGCATCCACGTTGGCCCGGGTGATGAGGATGATGGCCATGGGGACGAGCCCGGAGATGAGGATGGAGAGGTAAGGGGTCCCCAGGGTCGGGTGGCGCTTCCGCAAGAAAGAAGGGAGGAAGCCCAGGTCCGAGAGCCGGACGTTCACGTGGTAGTTGCCCACGATGGCGGTGTTGCAAGCCATGAAAAGGAGGGTGGAGGCGGTCAGGACCACCGCCAGCCCCAGGAGCGGGCCGCCCACGGTGAAGCCAAGCGCCGAAAGAAAGGAATCGGCCTGGGCCCGTTTGACCTCGTCGGGGAGGATGTAAAGGATGACGGAGGTCATGGGGGAGGAGACCACCACGATCATGCCGATGACCCACCACATGGCCTTGTTGGCGGTGGACTTCACCGGGAGGCGCATGGAGCCTGAGATCTGGGCCACCGATTCCAGCCCCGAATAGGCCAGCCAGGTGGTGGCGTAGCCGATGGCAAGGGAACTGACGGTCAAGGGGACCCCGGGGTGGATGATGCTGTGCCAGAGGCCGGCGAAGGACAGCGAAGGGGTGACGGCGATGTGGAAAAAGGAGACTCCCAGCAGCAGGAGGATGACGGCGATCTCCACGGTGGCGAAGGTGGAATTGACCGAAGCCGATTCCTTGATCCCGATGATGTTGACCAGGATGAGGACCAAGAAAAGGATCATGGAGGCGGGGAGGACCAGGTCCTTGGTACTGGGCATCAGGCTGGAGAGGTAATAGAGGCCCGAAACGCCGGAAATGGCCGAGGTCAGGAAGTAATCGACGGTGATGAAGGAGCCGCCCACCAAAGGAAGGAATTCCAACGCGGAAAAGGCCTCGCGCACGATGGAAACCACGCCGCCGCCGTCGGGACAGCGGTCGCAGATCTCGACGTATTTCAAGGCGATGGTGATGAAGACCCCGGTGCAGATGAACTGGGCCAGGGTGGCCAGGTAGCCGATGGAATCATAAAGAATGCTGGGAACGTAAAAGACCGAGGTCCCGATATCCGCGTAAACGATGGCGAAGACCAGGACCCAACCGAGCTGATGGACCTTGATGGATGATTTGGGATCGGACATAGGGGTGACGCCTCCTGAAGCCTACGAGGTTAGCTGTCGGGCTCGGCGGGAACGGCTCGCCTTCCTCGTCCGGTCTTTCTTTTCGGATAAGGATTCGCCCCAAGAACTTGGGTCCCCCGTTCGGACAGGCCAAAAGGCTTGTCCGACTCGGCATTAAGGTGCATCTTTATACTTTCTTAATATTTTAATTCAAGGGCCCTCCGGCCCGGGGCCTTCCGGAAAGGCCCTTGGAGCAATGAAAGTGGGCTTTTTCCATTGCCGGGAATCCGGGGTCTGGAGGCTAGAATGGCCGACAAGGCGGCAGGAAGGGCGGAGCTCACTCTGGGCAAAAGGGTGCCATTTGGAAAATAAAGAAAAGACCAAGGACCAGCGGACCCTTTTATGGGCGGCGATGCTCTGGATGGCCGGGACCCTTTGCGGCGCCGAGGTCCCGGCCCCGGCCCATTTGAAGGCCGGTCAGTCCCAGGGGAAATTGGTCCTTCAATGGACCGCGCCCAAGACCCAGGGCCTCCAGGGCTACCGGGTCTATTGGAAACGCCCGGGCGCGGACCGGGCCACCTGCCTCACCCCCCAACCCATCCGGGACACGGAGATCATCCTCGGCCATTTCGAGATCGGGAAGACCTATGAAGTGGGCGTCTCGTCGGTGGACGCGAAGGGCGTGGAAAGTCCCCAGGCCCGGCTGAAGGTGGTGCCCAAGGACCCAACGCTTCCGGTCCCGGAAGGTTTCCAAGTGGAGTGGTCGGCGGGTCAGGCGACCCTCCGTTGGGACGAAAGGGACCTGTCCACGATCGCGGGCTATAACCTTTATCTCGCCGACGAGGATGGGAACCCGGTCCGAAAACTCAACGACGGACCCGTCACCGAAAGCCGGATCGACCTCAAGAACCTGAAGAAGGACAAGCTCTACCGCTTCCTGCTGACCTCCACGGACCGCCATGGCTGGGAAAGCCTTCCCGCCCCGATGTTGGAGTTCCAGCCCCAGGCCCTGGCCGTCCAGGAGAGCAGGGCGTCCCTTCCGGCAAAGCCCTCCGCGCCCCCGAACGGCCAATGGTTCCTGACCTGCGCGGCGGGCCTGGACCTTCCCCTGTCGGGCCGTTCCACCTATTCCTGGGGCCCGGCCGGATCGGTGGGCTTCGGTTTCGAGTGGTTCGACGGCCTTTCGCTGGGTCTGGAATTCCAAAAGACCGACTTCTCGACGATCAATGATTCGGGGTTCCTCTCGGAGACCGGGTTGGCCTTCCTCCCCGTTCTGCGGCTTTGTCTCCTGCCGAAAGGGGTCCGCCCTTATCTTTCGGCCGAGGGGGGACTGGACCTGGGGGTCGCCTACTCGGACGCGGGTGAGGCCGTTTCGCTGGACCCGGATGTGAGGGTCGCGGCCGGGTTCCAGTTCGAGATGGCCAAGGACGCCTATGCCTTTGTCGAGGGGGGCTATAACCTCATCCTTTCCTCCAACGGCACTGGACGGGATGTCCCCCTCTCCACGGGCCTGATGATGGGGCTTTAACTATGAACGGAAGTTGGTTTTCCGTAAGGCGGGTCGCTGCCGGAAATCAGGAATTAAGACCCGGGAAAAAATCGATAAGAATCAATCGTTTTTGAAAATTTTTCCACACTTTAGACAGATCCATCTTTTTGACCATTCTTTGTACAAGCCTGGCCATTCTTCCGTATTGAATTGCCAGGCGGTATAAGCGAAGCCGGAGAAAATAATCATTCCGAATATCCCGAAAATCGTGAATCCCTGTGAATTTTTGTCGAACAACCCACCTTGGGGAAAGAACTCGTTCTGGGGTAAAAAACGGTTTAGCGCCAAGAGCAAAGAAACGAAGAACCAAATGGCCCAGGCGGCGACCGTCTTTTTGGAGGGTGGGGAAACTTCTTCAGCGAGCAAGGTTTGAGAAGAACCGACCGTTACCCCCACGCCATTTTCTCCTCGGGCTGAAACGCCATAAGTGATCCCGTCAAAATCGGAAGTACCTTCCTCGTAAACCAACTGAAGTTTTTTAATTTCTTTCGCACCGCAATTCGGGCATTTGGCCATGATGTTCCTCTCGATTCTTGGTAGTTCGGAATATTTTATAGAGGACTGTATTTTTATGTTTGATATTCTGCGGACGCCCTCGATGCTGTTTTTGGATTTTGGTATTTTTTCATCTTGGTTTCACCGGAAGCCGAAGAATGGTCTAAGGCTGTTCTTGGTCCGGGTTCGGAATGCATATCAGGATCTTCGCGGCTCGAGACTTTTCTGTGCGCTATAAACCCACGTTATTAAGGTGGGGGCTGCGGAGTGGTGTTTTGCCGTACGATTGGAGATCATTGTTCGGTTAGAAATTTGTCCGAAGAGTTCTTGCCACTTCTTCTCCTTTCAGGTCCCATAGTAGTAGGGCTTCTGTTTGAGTGAACAGTTAGGTGGGGTCGGCGGATGGGCTTAAATTTTCGTCTGGATGATCGGTTTTTGGCCCAAGGTGGAAGAGAAATGAAGGATATGAATAAAACTGACTTTCGGATCATTCCGTTCGTTCTTTATCTCTTTATTCTCCTGGTCTTCCTCAAAATGTCCTGGATGAGATGGGGGGACCTCATCATCGATTCGGGCAAGGAATGGTACTTGCCCGAGCAGATCCTCCGGGGACGGGTGCTCTACCGGGATCTGGCCTGGCTCTATGGACCCTTCGTTCCCTATTGGAACGCCCTGCTCCTGTGGGTGGGCGGCGTCCACCTGCATAGCCTGGTGGCCAGCGGGATCCTTTCCATCGTGTTGACCGTCCTCCCCCTCCATTTCCTGGGTCGCCGGTTGCTGGGGGAGGGCTTGGCCGGGCTCACGGTCGCGACTTTCCTTTGCGTGCTGGCCTTCGGTTTTTACATCTCCCCCCATAACTACGATTACATCCTTCCCTATACCTATGCGGCCACCTATGGAATGGCCTTCGCCCTTTGGACCCTTCTTTTCTTCGCCCGTATCCTGGAAGGGGAACAGGACGGGCCTTGGGCCATCCTGGCCCTGACCTTGACCGCCTTGACGCGGTGGGAACTGGCCGCGGCCTTGGCTTTTTCCATCCTTTTGGCCGCCTGGGACCCGGCCCAACGGGGCAAGGGGCCCAACCGGTTCCGGTCGGCCCTTTCCTTCCTGCTCCCGTCACTGGGGATCACGGTGATCCTCTATGTCCTTTTCTTCGTGCTGTTGGTCCGGGGCCAGGGCTGGACCTGGGAGGCCATCCGGACGCATCTTTCCCCCACCAGCCCCTTCGCCCGTTCCCTGATGGGACTGGACCTTTTGAGGGACAACCTCCTGGGCCTGGCGGTGACCTTGGGGCTTTACGCCGTCTTCGCCCTTTTCTTTTTCGCCGGTGGCCGGGCGGCGGCGGGGCTCCGCATCGAAACCGGCCAGGCTCGTTCCTGGGGCCCGGTCCTGGTGATCGCGGCGGTGGTGGCGGTGCCGGTGGCGCTGATCCTCGAGAACCTTTTCGGCCCCCAAGCCCAGTTCCGTTGCGTACCGCTGATCTGCCTTTACTTGGCCTGGGGCACGCTGAAAAGGGGACGGCCGGACCCGAAGGATAACCTCTGGCTGGCCACGTCCCTGTTCGCCTTCCTGTCCTTAGGGCGCATCCTGCTCAAGGCCAGTCCGGAGCAATATGGGTTCACCCTGCTGGTCCCGGGTCTTTTGGTCTATTACGGGTTCTTCCTGAAGGACCTTCCGGGCAGGTTCCCGGAGGGGAGGATCAGGCTTTTCGTGAAGGGCGGGTTCCTGTTGGTGTCGGGCCTTTTCCTGGCCGGCCACGTCGGCATCGCATCGGGCTGGTACGCCAAGTGCACCTTCCCGGTGGAGACGCCCCGCGGGACCTTGATGTGCTTCCCGACCGAACCCGCCCCCGGCTGCGCGAAGCTGCTGCAGTTCCTGCGCGAAGATTCCCAGGCGGGCGACAGTCTGGCAGTCTTCCCCGAAGGAGCGGCCTTGAACTTCCTCTCCGGGCTCCCCAACCCGCTGACCGATTACGTCTGCAATCCGGTGGACCTCATGCCTTCCGGGGCCCCGAAAAGGGTCATCGACCAATTGGAGGCGAACAAGGTGACCTATGTGGTGCTTCTCCAGCGGGATACGGGCGAATACGGCCCCGCTTCCTTCGGGCGGGATTACGCCAAGGACATCATGGGTTACGTTTTCGCCCACTATTCCCCCATCCAGCAATGGGGGCCCTTCCCCTATGTCACGCAGTTCTTCGGGATGGTGTTGTTGAAGCGGCATTCGGACCAGGTCATCGTCCGTTGAGGGATACAGGCGGACCTTTCCCCTAAAGCTTGGTCCAAGGGGCGGTGCCCACCGGCCGCAGGAAGATGTCGGGGATCACGAAACCATTGGGGTTGCGGAAACGCAGTTCGATCCAATGGATCCCCATGGTCAGGTGGATCTTCCCTTTGGCTTTCGTGGCCACGGAAGGCGCATCCTGCTTCCACAAGGTCCTTCCGTCGATCCGGAGCCAGACCGGGTTGGGGGTCCCGATGCTCCATTCGTAATCGCCTTCCTGGGCGATGGGGAGGGACCCCACGGTGCGGACCAGGCCGGGCGACCCGAAATCCTTGAAAAGGTCCGACCGTAGCAGGTCCGCCGGCAGGGGCGAACCCAGGTCCGGGGTCCTTTCCTCATAGAAGATCCCGCCCAGTCCCCAACCATAGCTATTGGTGAAATAACGCCTCAACCAGGCCCCTTTTTCCGTGCCCGGCAGGAGCAAGGGCGAGGCCACGGAGGCGACGACCGGGCCGGGAAGGGCGACCCGCCACATATAGAGTTCCGGGTTCGGGTCCCCCTCCTCGTGTTTGAAGACCCAGATCTTCTCCCATTGGGCCGATGGATAGGTGCGGTGCAGTTCATCGATGAGCTTGGCGGCGGAGCCGTAAACATAGAGGACGATGTCCTCGGGAGAGTCCCCTTCGGCCAGGGGGATCCGGTTGGTCTTTTTGAGGATGTAGTAGCGCTGGCCGTCGTTCAGTACGAACTGGGTGTTCAGTCCAAAGAACCAAGGGGCCGGGGCGAGGTAAATGCGGTGGTCCTTCCCATCCTGCCGGACGTGTTCGGCCAGGACAGTGTCCGGTCCCGGGTTCCGGGCCCAGGAACCGAAAAGCTTATGGAATTGGATCCAAGCGCCGCCGGCCGCATAAAGGGAAAGGAAAAGGGCCAGGAAAACCCGGCCCCAGCGAAAGTCGCTTTTTTGCCCCGGCAGTCCGTCCCAAAGCCGGGATAAGGCCCAACCCGCCAAGAGGTACGCAGGGGGGGCACAACCCAGCAGTTTGGTGGAGGCGGGGTCGATGGAGATCACGTAGACGGCGACCCCCAATCCCCCCATTCCCACCAGGAAGGCCTTGCGCCAATCGGGTTCAACGATGAGGAAGGCCAATCCCAGGATGAGGGCCCCTTGGGAAAAGACATCGAAGAAGGGGTCCAGGGCGATGGCCAGGTCATTGCGGTCCGCACAGGCGAAGAAAAGGGAGCGGAAGGTCTGGATGGTCTGGGAGGCCAGGAAGGCCCAGGGATGGGACGCGCCGTCGCCGCTTCGGAAAGGGGATAGGTTGGCGATGCGGTCGTCGAATTGGGGGGAGAGGGTCAGGGGATAGACGAGCAGGCAGGCCAAGCCGAGCCCCAGACCCCAGCCGGCCAGCCGGGAAAGGGGGCCCTTTCGGATCGAGATACCGGCGGCCAGGGCCGAGGAAGCCAGGGTCATGACGAAGAAAGCCGCGATCACTTGGGGACTATGGGCGACCCAAAGGCCCCAGCGCTGGGTCCAAGGCTGGAACAAAGCCAACATCCCGTTGAAGGTCCCGGAGTAGATCCCGGTGAGGAGCAGGAGCGACCCAAGGGCCCCCACCGCCGCCGGCAGGCGGGGTTGGGGGACGTTCCGCAGGACCCAGGGGAGGAGAAGGAGGGGAAGGCCGATCATGAAGACCCGGAACGACGAATAGGTGTGGATGCCGAAGGCCATGGCGAAACCCCAAAGCAGGAAATGGCCCAGGGAGGGTTTGCGGAACAATTTCAGGGAAGCGAGGATCAGGAAGGACACCGCCAGCGAAAGGGAAAAGGCCCGCATGCCCGTCAGGCTCAGTTGGATCATGGGCCGTCCCAAGGCGGCCAGGCCCGCGGCGGCCAGGCCGGCCCGCCGGGAGCCCAACTCCTTCCCGCAAAGGTAAAGGACCCAGAGGGCCGCCAGGTCGATGAGGGCGGCGGTCAGGCGGGGGATCATGAAATCCGGCACGGACTCGGGAAGCAGGGCGAGGAAGAGCGCCTGCACGTAAGGCACGAAGGGTTCGATCCCATCGGTGGGAAGCATCCAATAGAAATGGTCCTTGTCCAGGATGCCGTGGACCCAGACCAGGATGGTGGCCCAGTCGTCCCAGAAGGTCCCCGGGGGATGGTCCAGCCGATAAAGCCGCAGGAAGGTCCCGGCCGCCATCAGGAGGGCCAGGATGGCCCAAGCGGCCTTTCGGCCCAGGTCGGGGGTCCTCTCCTTCGGGAGACGCCGATAACCCAAGGACAAAAGGGTGATCCCCAGGAGGAAGAGGGTCCCGATCAGTCCCGCAGGCGCACCGGGGGCCCAGGCCGTCTTGACCACCACCTGGAAGCTGAGCAGGAGCAGGACCGCGAAAAAAGCCAGTGCCCAGCCGCAGGCGATGGGGGGCCAGGTGGTCCGGGAGACCCAGGGCCGGCCCTGGGTCTTCATCCTTTTCACTCGTTTTTTGGGACGGGCCATGGATCAGGCTCCCTTGTCCTGCGCCGTGAGTTCGAGGGCGAGTAGGCGCAGGAGGTTGAACTCGTTGACGCGTCCCTCCCGGTAACCGTCCGAGGGGGCGGCTTGGGGAATATCGTTATGAATGGCCGGGTGGATGAGCACTTCCGAGTCCGCCACCCGGTTCAGGCAACGGACCAGACGGTTGAAGTTCGAGAGATCCCCGGGAAGCGGGTAATAGAAGGGTTCGGTGCGGAAACCCAACCACCGCACCCGGTCCTTCAAGGAACGGCCGAACCAGGCCACCAGGGCCCTTTTTCCCCACCAGAGGGAGGGATGGTAAGGGACCCGGACCTGGCGGATGCCTTGGGCATGGAGGGTCTTCGAAAGGGCCTCCAGCACTCCGGGGACGGCGTGCACATGGTGGTGGCTTTCCAGGCGCCTGGGCCGGATGCCCATTTTTCGCAACAGGGCCAATTGTCCGATGAGTTCGGCGCGTATCTTCCCCGCCAACTGGGCCCGTCCTCCGGCCAGGCTCCGGAACCAGTCGTCCAGGAACCCGCCGACGGATCGGTAGAGACCGCCGCTCTCGGGACTGGTGAGGTTGAAGTGGAGGCCGAACTCGATCCCGGGGACCCGCTTCAGTTCGGCGAGGCGGTAGCCCATGAACTTGCCGCCGGCCAGGACCGAGACCCGGCGCAGGTGCCCCAGGCGCGCCATCTCCAGGATGGCGTCGTTGATCGCGGGCGAGAGGCCCCAGTCATCGGCGGTGAGCCGGTTGCGGTTCAGGCGCAGGAAGGAGTAGTCCCCCTGGCGCAGGCCCTTCAGGAAACGCCAGGTCCAGCGGAGGACGCTGCCGATCTCCCGATAGACCCGCAGGCGGGGTTTCTCCCGCTCCAGGAAGAAGGAGGCGGGGAGGTCGGTCAGGCGATAGCCATTGGCCTTGGCCACCAGGGCCAGCTCGGCTTCATAAAGGAAGCCGGGGCAGGTCAGGCGGTTGAAGACCCGGAGCGCGAAGGTCCGTTCCAACACATAGGCCCCGGCGAGGTTGTCCGTCAGGGGCAATTTGAAGAGAAGCGACCAGAGGTGGCCCAGAAGGACGCCCAGCAGATGGCGCCGATAGAGAAGGGAAAGAGCGGTCACGGGGACGGTGAACTCGGAATCGGGCAGGCGGCGATTGGCCATCACCGCCCGGACCTTCGGACCCAGACGGGCCAGGGCCGCCTTAAAAAAAGAAGGACCGTAATGGCATTCCAAATTCCCGACCAGGAGGGTCCGGCCTTGGGAGAGGAAGATGCCTTCCCGTACGGCCGAACCGGGCCCGGAATGGGAACCTCCGATCCAACGGAAGGGTTTGCGGTCCAGGGTGGTGCGGGAAAGACGGTCGAGCCGCGCCCCATAGGCGGGGTTCTTTTCCCCAAAGGGGACCAAGAGGATCTCATGGGATCGGCCGAAGCGTTCCGTCAGGAAGCGTTGCAAGGATGCCACGTACCGTAAAGCTTCCTCCACATTGATCGGGGCGAAGCGGTCCAGGGGGACCGGGAGGATCAAGGAAGCGCCCAGTCGGCCTTGGGCGGATGGAAGGGGACCGGTCCATGGATCCAGCGGGCGGGAAGGAAGGATCATGGACGGTCCTTCCACCCGATGGGTGGTTCTTGGGTTTTTATCGCCGGAAAAGATGACAAAAAAAGGGCTCCTTCAAGGGATAGGCCCACGGGGGCCTTTTCGGCATGAAGGAAGGACTAAATGCGTAGGGGAGAAAAAAGCTCCTGGGATGGGAGGCGACGGTCCTTGGGAAGGGTGGGGCCGGAGCGGAAGAACGACCGGACGAATGCCCGTTGCGAGGGTGGAATCAGGTAATGGGAACGGTTGGTCCGCTTAGCGATCTTCTTGAGGCTTTGGACCTTTTTGACGAAGGAGGATGTCGGGGTCCGGCCCTTGGGGACGCTGTGAAGGGATGAATGCGGGTGAAGGGCAGCGTGAACATAACAATTGTGGAGGATGACCGCGATGGGCCGCAAAGGCAAAGCCATCGCGAAAATCCACAATAGGATGGTTGTCAAAATCCTTTGGGTCGGCCGCATGCCACCTTCCTGGAATGGAACGGAACTATTATGGACCCGACAAGGACTCCGGAAAACATTTTAAGGCGGGACGTTCGGAACTAGGGCTTTCGGCACCAAAAAAGCACGTCCGCGAAAGGGAAACGCCCCGTTGCTTCGGAGCGAACCTGGAACCCCACCCGGCGGGCCAGTTGGTCCCATTGGACCCTTGAACGGAAGTGGAGGCCCCCGGCCTTGGTGAAGCCCAGGCCGGTCATGAGGCCCTCATGCAGGCGGTTCCAGAGGGAGGAGAAACCGGGGCGTCGGTCCACATCCCGGAACAAAAATACGCCGCCCCGCGCCAAGCGACGGAAAGCGTCCTTCATCAAGGCTTCCTGTTCCTCATAAGGAAGGTAATGCAGGACGTCCACCAGGGCGATGCCTTGATAGGCGCGGCGGGGGATCTTTCGGAAGTCCCCTTTTGAAACGGAAAGGTTCGGCAGGTCCCGGCCCGCCTGGCGGGCGATGGCGACCCTTTCGACCGAATGATCGAGCCCTTCCACCCGGCGCCGGGAGGACCCAAGGGCCAAGGTCAGGGAAAGCAGGCCGTGGCCGCATCCGCCGTCCAGGACCAGGCCCCGATCGGGCAGCAGGGACGCCATGCGGTCGTAGGGTGTCCAAAGCCAGCGGAGCCAAAGGAACAGGCGAGTTCCCATGGGAAGGTGGGCGTAACGGCGCAGGAGACCTTCCATGGGGGCTGGGACCGGTCCTTTAGGCCGTCTTGAGGCTGGAATAGTGTCCCCTCCCATGCAGGAACCAGATCCGCGATATCCAATAGAGGGCCACGGCCGCGGACCGGAAAATGCGGATGGTCGATTTTTCACTGGGCAGGCTCAGCACGACCGGCAATTCGGCGATCCGCCGGCCGGTCCCCTGGGCGGTGAGGAACATTTCGATGTCGTAAGAATAGCGGGGACAGACCTGACGGCGGAAGACCTCGACGGCGGTCCCGCGGGTCATGGCCTTGATGCCGGCCTGGGTGTCGGAGGTGTGGATGGGGAAGAGGAGCCGGACGAAGGCGTTGAAGAGAAGTCCCATGAGCACCCGCTGATAGACCATGTGGAGCACCCGGGTCGGCACCCGGAACCGGCTGGCCGGAAGACGGCGGTTGCCCGTGACCAGGTGGAAACCGAGCCGCAGGAGACGGGAGGCCTGAAGGAAAAAGTCCAGGTCGAAGGGAAGGTCGGCGTCGGTGGTGAAGATCCAGCGCCCGCGGGAGAGGGCGAAGCCTTCCTTCAAGGCCAGTCCTTTGCCGGCCGATCCGGCGTTCCGGCAGACCCGGACCTCGGGGAAACGACGGGCCAGGGTTTCCGCCGCCCGGAGGGTCGCCCCGTCGCCCGGGACGGGATTGGGGACCAGGATGATCTCGAAGGACTTGGGGAAATGGTCCGATAAGAATCTACGGATCCTGGGGACATTGCCCTCCAACTGTTCGGGGCACCCGTGGGCGGGGACCAGGAAGGAAACGTCCAAGGAACGCCGGGAGGTTCGGGAAGGCCTCAAAAGTATCTCCTGATGGGGATCGCCCCTAGGATAGGCCTCCTCCGGGGCCGCGGGAATCCATTTTCCTCCGAAAAGGGGTCGTTCGCCCCCGGTTATTTTCCGGGAAAGAAGCTTGACAGGAAGGGGAGTATTGATAATGATTATCAATATCAACTAACAGGAAGTCCCATGCCGCCCCAGGAACCATTGGAACCGATCCCTTCGGGGCGTTCACGCCGCGAAGTGAAGAGCGAAGAGCTCATCCCTCCCGGCGAGACGGAACTTTGGATCGTGCATGGAACGGAACGTTACCGCCTGCAGTTGACCAAGAGCGGAAAGTTGATCCTGACCAAGTAATTCCCAGCCAGCCACCTTTCAAAAAGGCAGCGAGCCAGGACGAGGCGCCGAAAGGTGCCGCCCTGGCTTTTTTTATTTCCAGTCCGCCAGGGGAAGGGAAAGGGTTTCGGGGACCCTTGCGCCTTCCCCTGGAATGGGCAAAGGAGAAAGAGATGTTCCAATTGTTCATGAAAGGCGGGCCCTTGATGTGGCCCCTGTTCCTCGTCTCGATGGTCACTTTAACGGTGGTGATCGAGCGGTTCTGGTTCATCTTCCGGGAGGGAGGTCTTCGTAGGCCGGCCGATATCGAAGCCCTTTTCGTCCATCTGGAGAAGAAAAAGGTCAAGGAGGCCATCGAAGTAGGGAGCCGTTCCAGTGATTTTACCGCAAGGACCATGGCGTATGCCTTGGAGCACCGGGAAGTTTCCCTTTCCAATGCTTTCCTGCAGGCCGCCAACCGGGAATTGTCCCGTTTCAGCAGGGGACTGCCCGTGTTGGATACGGTCATCACCCTGGCCCCTTTGTTGGGTCTCCTGGGGACGGTGACAGGCCTCATCCATTCCTTCGGTCTTTTGGGGGACCAGGAACTCCAAGCTCCGACCGCCCTCACGGGTGGCATCGCCGAAGCCCTCATCGCCACCGCTTTCGGATTGATCATCGCGGTGACGGCCCTGATCCCCTTCAATTACCTGAACGCACGGTCCGAATCGGCCCGTAAGGAACTGGAAGATACAGGTACCCAGATGGAGCTTCTGTTGCGCCAGGTTAGGGACTGAAATGCGCATCATTGCCCCGGCCCGCCCCAAGCCCCGCATCGAGATCATCCCTTTGATCGACATCATGTTCTTCCTCCTGGCCACCTTCATCATGGTCTCTCTTTCCATGATCAAGAACCTCTCGATCCCGGTGAACCTCCCTGCGGCGCATTCGTCCAAGACGGATCAGGGAAAACCCAAGGCGGCCGTTTCCGTCACCACGGATGGAAAGATCTATTGGGACAAGCAGGAGATTTCCCCCGAGGCCCTTCCTCCCAAATTCAAGGATTTGGCGGCCCTTGACAGCGAGGCCAAGGTCATCATCCACGGGGACAAGAAGGCCGACTTCGGCCTGGTGGTCCAGGTCTTGGACGCGGCCCGGCGGGCGGGGCTCAAGCACACCGCTCTTCGGACCACCCAGGCCGGGAAGTGAGGCATCCATGGGTTTGCGCGAATACTTGAACAGGATGGCGAGCCCCTGGCGCTGGAAGGTCAGCGCCCTTTTGGCCTTCGGTCTGCACGCGTTGATCTTCCTTGGGGGTGGGATGGTCATGGCCACCCAGGCCGAGTACGGGATGGCGGGCGCGATGGCCATGACCGGGGGGAAACCCAGGGTCCAACCGCCCCAGGAAGAGATGGTGGATCTTGAGGACGATCCGGAAGCCCCCGCGGAAGCCGTGAAAAAATTGAAACCGGTCCCGACCCCGGTAGTTCCGCCCGGTACAGGCGGTACGGCTTCGGGCGGCGCACTGGAGGTTCCGTCCTATTACCGGAATCCCCCGCCGCCCTATCCACAGGAGGCCCGGGAGCGGAAACAAGAGGGGAAAGTCCTCCTTCGGGTCGAGGTGGGGGCGGATGGGAAAGTGTTGTCGGTGGCGGTGCTCCGGAGTTCGGGGTTTCCCTTGCTGGATGACTCAGCCCAAAGGACGGTATCGGGATGGGAATTCAAACCGGCCAGGATGATGGGCATGGCGGTGGCCAATACGGTAAGGGTGCCGGTCCTTTTCCGGTTGCAGGACGCCCGCTAGGGCGAATTCAAGGTCGAGGGGGAACGAAATGGGTCATCGAACGGACATGGAACTCCAAGCGGGAGGGTGTGGGTTGGCCCGTTGTACGTGCGGTCGCTCGGCCCTGCGGGTACGGGACAAAGTGCTCCTGCTTTCCTCACGGGACCTGGCCGATCTGCAAAAGATATTCCGGTCAGTACCCGAAGACCGTGCGGCAGGACGTCCTGCCCTTACCGAGATATTGGGAAGACTGACCGGTGAAAAATCCTGGGAAGATTTCAAACCAACTTGTTGAGGCCGGTGGATGGACGCCCTTGATGGAGCTAGGGATGGGCGAAACAAATGACCCAGCTGAACATCAATTCATTTAGCTCGGGAGAGAACATGGAAACGATATTGGGGAGCAAGAACGAGATGAGCGGGGGATGGAACGTGCCGGAAAGGCCGCCTTTTTCCTTGCGGATGGCCCTTTTGGAAGGCGAGTCCCGGATGGGTGCACCCACGACGGCCTTGTCGGCCCCCGCGGACTTGGCCGAGGCATTCCGAAAGGTGGTCCGGGTCCTGGCTGACGCTTCCCGAACGGCGATCCTCTTGAAGCGCTGGGTTTTGCGGTCTTTCATGGTGGGCTACCTGACGGTGGTACCCCTCAAGGCCATGGCCGCTTCTTCGAAGAAAGGCGCGGCTACACCGGTGGTTGAGGCGAGGGCGAACACGGTCGAGGCTACGACCCTGGCAGCGGGCGAGGGAGGCGAAATGGACGGCGATGCCGCTTCCATGCCCTTGGTCACCGTCATCGGGCGCTCGGAGAAGGATTACCAGGTCAAGTCCGCTTCGTCCCCCAAATACGGGGGACCGCTGATCGACGTTCCCCAGACCCTTTCCATCGTTCCCCAGGCCCTCCTGAGCGACCAAGGAAGTTCCAACTTGGCCCAGGCCCTCCAGAATGTTCCGGGCATTACCTTGAACGCCGGGGAAGGCGGGACCCCGGCGGGTGACAGCTTCAATATCCGGGGTTTCAGCGCGAAGGATGACATGTACATCGACGGTACCCGGGACACGGGGAACTATACCCGAGATACCTTCGATGTGGACCATGTGGAGGTAAGTCAGGGTCCGAGTTCGTCCTATTCGGGCCGGGGCTCCACCGGTGGGACCATCAACGTCGTCAGCAAGGACCCTGACGCCTCCAAACCCTTCGCGAGTGTTTCCTTGAGCGCGGGGACCGCCAACGGCGGGGTCTTGACGGGCGTCAAACGTGGAACCGCAGACGTCAACCAGCCCTTGAATGTGGCGGGGTTAGAGGAGGCGGGCTTGCGGTTGAACGTCATGCAGCAGGACTCGGGTGTGGCCGGCCGCCAATATATCGAGAACAAGGCCTGGGGCTTAGCGCCCTCCCTTTCCTTCAAGTTGGGCCAGGACACCAAGCTGACCTTCGACTACTACAGCCTGCGGCAGGACAATACCCCCGACTACGGTGTGCCCAGTTTCGGCGGAACCAATCGGTTCGCGCCCCCGGGGCCCGAGGATCCGTCCCTTTATTATGGTCTTTTGGGGCTGGACCACGAACGGGTGACGGTCAACAGCGGCTGGGTGCGCTGGGAGCAGAAATTATCGCCAGCGCTGGACCTCAGGGACCAGTTGTCCTATGTGGATGCCTACGTGGACCGCATCGTCACCGATGTGGAGGTCTATACGCCCATCAACGGTGTGCGAAGCACCAAGACCCACCTGACCGACGACCAGACCCTGGATGAACAACTGGACTTGACGGCCAAATTCGACACGGCCGGACTGGGGCATACGGCGGTCGGGGGCGTTGAATACGCCCACCAGTACTCCAGCTTCGGCCATTACGCAGGAGGGGGCCCCAACTGGAAGTTCGTCGATCCGGTCGTGCCCATCACCGGTAGCCCGGATCCCAACGATGCCTACGCGGGGCCAGTGACCCTTTCACCCAATACCGTCCGAATGGAAGCTGACGACCTGGCGGCTTACGCCCTGGATACCATCAAGTTGGACAAGCAGTGGCAGGTGACGGGAGGCGTCCGTTACGATTATTACGAGCCGAACAACATCCTGGACGGGGCGGTCACGACCGCCGGTGGGTGGCAATACAACCCAGTGGTGCCCATCGCCTCCCAGGGGATGTGGAGTTGGCACGCCGGGGTGATCTACAAGCCCGAGGAGAACGGGACCCTTTACGCCTCGGTAGGGGATTCCTACCTGCCCAGCACGCAAGGCCTGGCCGCCGTGGGAGGGGCCTATAGCACGATCAATCGGGTAGCCAACGCGCAGGCCCAGGAAAGCCTTTCCTATGAGATGGGGACCAAGTGGAACCTGTTCTCGGGGAAGCTGACGGCCACGGCGGCTGTCTTCCGCACCGACATGCTGAACGCCTTGGAGACGAATCCCGATGACCCCTCGGGGCCCCAGGTCAACGGCGGCAACCAGCGGGTGGATGGCGCCAGCGTGGGTTTCCAAGGGTCTCCGGTGGAATACCTCAACCTTTATGCCGGTTACACGTACCTCAACGGACAGGTTTTAAGCGGGACAGGTACAGCCAGCGGGTCCGTCACCAACCAGGCTGGATGGAAATTAGGCGGGGTGGCCGAGGATTCGGTCAACTTATGGGGAACCTATGAACTTCCCTTCCATCTCCAGGTCGGGTTGGGAGCGGCTTATTCCAGCGGATGGCCGATCCGCACCGACGCGGTCCCGGTCATGCTGCCCTCTTACCTGGTGTTCAACGGGATGCTGTCCTATCCCCTGACGAAGGAAATGGACGTCCAGTTGAACCTCTACAATCTGGGCGACACGCTCTATTGGACCCAGGGTGGTTTCTGGGTGGAGGGAACCCGGCGCTCGGGTGTCCTGACCACGAGTTACAGGTTCTAGGGAGGCAAGCATGTTGCTCCAAATTCAGGGTGTTTTGGACGCGGAAGAACTGGCGAAAGTCCGTGGCCTGCTGGACAAGGCCGAATGGGCCGACGGCAAGGTGACCGCCGGGTATCAGTCGGCCTTGGCCAAGGACAACCAACAGGCGCTCCAAGACAATCCGGCGGTCCAGGAGGCCGGAGAGATCATCCTGAAGGCTTTGGCGCAGAATCCGCTCTTCACTTCGGCGGCCCTGCCCCGGCACGTTTTCCCGCCGCTTTTCAACCGCTACGAGGGTGGGCAGTCCTTCGGGATCCATGTAGACAACGCCATTCGTCAGGTCCCGGGGACCCCACATCGGCTGCGTACCGATGTCTCCTGTACGCTTTTCCTGAGCGAACCAGGCGATTACGACGGGGGTGAACTTCTGGTGGAAGATACTTATGGGGCCCATGCCATCAAGCTTCCGGCAGGGCACTTGATCCTCTATCCAGCCACCAGCCTGCACCAGGTCAAGCCCGTGACGCGGGGAGCCCGGATCGCCTCTTTCTTTTGGGTCCAAAGCATGGTGAAGGATGATGGGGAGAGGACCCTCTTGTTCGACTTGGACCGGGCTATCCAGGGCGTCCACCGGGAAAATCCTGGGAGTGCCGGGGCCATTCAATTGACGGGCGTTTACCACAATCTGGTGCGCAAGTGGGCCGAGTTATGAGACCGATCCTGTTCTGGGTCCATTTGTCCTTGGGGGTGACGGCCGGGTTGTTGGTCGCCTGGATCGCCGCCACCGGGTTCTTATTGACTTTCCGGCAACAGGTGACGGACTTCACGGAACGGGGCCAGTCGCGGGTCGAGACCCTGCCAGGGGTCGCCCGCTTGTCCCTCGACCTATTGGCCGCTAAGGCCACGGAAGGAAAAGAGGCCAATGTGTCGGGGTTGACCCTTTCGAGCGACTCACGGTCGGCTGTTCTCTTCAACCTGGGAAAGGATGAGGTCGTTTATGTCGATCCCTATACGGGAAAGGTGTTGGGGCCTGGTGCGCCGGTCGTCCGTTCGTTCTTCCGGACCGTGGAAGGACTGCACCGGTGGTTCGGGATGACCGAGGGTCCGGCCAAGGAGAGGGCCCACCAGTTCAAGGCGGCCGTCAACCTGGTCTTCCTTTTCATGGTCCTGAGCGGGCTTTATCTTTGGTGGCCCCGATCGGGCAAAGCGGTCCTGAAGTTCAAGCCGGGCCTCACGGCCAAGGCCCGGGACTGGAACCAACATAACGTCTTGGGGTTCTGGATCTCCTGGATCCTGGTCGTCATTACCGGTACCGGCGTGGTGATGTCCTATGACTGGGCCAATGACCTGCTTTACCGCCTGACAGGGGACGCCCCTCCGCCCCATCGTCAAGCGATGCTGCCGACGACGGAAGGGAAAGGGCCGGGAGCGGAAGTCCGCAAAGAAGACCATCGTCCATCGCGGATCCGGCGGGACAAAGGGGCCCAAGCCGCCGGATGGGACGCCTGGGCGACCGCGGCAAAGATCCAGTCCCCGGGTTGGCGGGCCATTAGCCTGCGCCTGCCGCGCAAGGAAGGCGATAAGGTCATGTCCTTCATCCAGGAGGGCGATTCCCCCTACCGCCGTTCGGTCCTGAGCCTGGAACCGGATACGGCCGCAGTGGCCAAGTGGGAACCTTACGCCGAACAAAAGGCGGGCCGGAAGCTGAGGGGTTTGATGAAACCCCTCCACATCGGGGAGGCTCTCGGTTTTCCCGGACAGACCCTGACAGCTTTCGCGGCCTTAGGGACGGTCTGGATGGTCTGGACCGGACTGGCCATGGCCTGGCGGCGTTGGCGTTCTTCCTAAGGAACTTTCGGCGGAGACAAGCTGGCCGCTTTGGCGGCCACGGACCCGCTGGGGTTGCGGAGCAGGCCCTTGGCCAGGAAGACCAACTCGTAGGTCCCCACCAATACCACGATATCCCCCGCTCCTGGCGGTCCATATCCTCCTGGGCCGAAAGGCCATCAAGAAGAAGGCGGGGTCGGGGAAGGTTCAACCCCGGCCCCTTTCGGGGCTTGGGCGTCCCTTTCCTCAGCCCTTTCCGGGAAGATCGAAACGGTCCAAGTCCATCACCTTGGCCCAAGCCGTGGCGAAATCCCCTGCGAACTTCTTCTTGGCGTCGGCGCTTGCATAGACCTCGCAAAGGGCCCTTAATTCGGAATGCGACCCGAAAATGAGGTCCACCCGGGTCCCGGTCCAGCGGACTTCGCCGCTCTTCCGGTCACACCCCTCGAATAGGTCCCGCTTGTCCGACAAGGGCTTCCATTCGGTCCCCATGTCCAGTAGGTTCACGAAGAAGTCGTTGGTCAGCGTTCCCGGTGTCCGGGTGAAGACCCCATGGGGGCTTCCTTCGACATTGGCGCCCAAGACCCGCATGCCCCCCAGAAGCACCGTCATCTCCGGTGCCGTCAAGTCGAGCAGTTGGGCCTTCTCCAGGAGCATCGCTTCCGCGGCCACTGGGCATCCATTCTTGAGATAGTTGCGGAAGCCGTCGGCGAATGGCTCCAGGACGGCGAAGGAGGCCTCGTCGGTCTGCTCCTGCGAGGCGTCCATGCGCCCTGGGTGGAAAGGCACCTTCACCGCATGCCCGCCCTTTTTCGAGGCTTCCTCGACCGCCGCGCAGCCGCCCAGAACGATCAGGTCCGCCAGGGAGACCTTCTTACCGCCCTTCGCGGCCTTGTTGAAGGCGTCCTGGATCCCCTCCAGGACCTGGAACACCTTGGCCAGTTCGGCCGGTTGGTTGACCTCCCAATCCCTCTGGGGCGCCAGGCGCAGGCGCGCGCCGTTGGCCCCTCCCCGCTTGTCGGTCCCCCGGAAACTGGAGGCTGCGGCCCAGGCGGTCGTGACCAGTTGCTGGATGGACAATCCCGACTTGAGGATCCTGCCCTTGAGGGCGGTGACGGCCTTGGCGTCGATCAGCGGATGGGCCTTGGGGATCGGGTCCTGCCAGATCAGGTCCTCCTTCGGGACCTCCGGACCCAGGTAGCGGGACTTGGGGCCCATGTCGCGGTGGGTCAGCTTGAACCAGGCCCTGGCGAAGGCTTCTTGGAACTGTTCCGGGTGTTCCAGGAAACGCCTGGAGATCCGCTCGTAGGCCGGGTCGAACCTCAGGGAAAGGTCGGTGGTCAGCATGGCGGGGGCGTGGCGCTGGAAAGGGTCGTGGGCGTCGGGCACCGTGCCCGCCCCCGCGTTCCCCTTGGGCTTCCACTGGTTCGCCCCAGCAGGGCTCTTGGTCAGCTCCCATTCGTATTTGAAGAGGTTCTGGAAGAAATTGACCCCCCATTTCGTCGGGGTGGTGGTCCAGGTGACCTCCAGGCCGCTGGTGATGGTGGCGCCGCCCTTTCCGGCGCCGAAACTGCTCTTCCATCCCAGGCCCTGTTCCTCGATCGGGGCGGCTTCCGGCTCGGGTCCCACGTGGGAGGCGGGTCCGGCGCCGTGGGTCTTGCCGAAGCTATGTCCTCCGGCGATGAGCGCCACCGTCTCCTCGTCGTTCATGGCCATGCGGGCGAAGGTCTCGCGGATGTCCTTGGCTGCCGCGACGGGATCGGGGTTCCCGTTGGGTCCCTCTGGGTTGACGTAGATGAGCCCCATCTGGACGGCCGCGAGGGGGTTCTCCAGCTCCCGCCCCCCCGAATAGCGCTTGTCCGCCAGCCAGGCCGTCTCGGCCCCCCAATAGACCTCGTCGGGTTCCCAGACATCCTTTCGCCCCCCGGCGAAGCCGAAGGTCTTGAAGCCCATGGTCTCTAGGGCGACGTTACCCGCCAGGATCAGGAGATCGGCCCAGGAGATCTTCTTCCCGTACTTCTGCTTGATGGGCCAGAGGAGGCGGCGCGCCTTGTCGAGATTCGCGTTGTCGGGCCAGCTGTTGAGCGGAGGGAAACGCTGCTGTCCCGTTCCAGCCCCGCCCCGGCCGTCGGCCACCCGGTAGGTCCCCGCGCTGTGCCAGGCCATGCGGATGAAAAGGGGGCCGTAATGGCCGAAGTCGGCCGGCCACCAGGGTTGGGAGACGGTCATGAGGGCCGCCAGATCCTTCTTCAGGGCCTTCAGGTCCAGGCTCTTGAATTCCTTGGCGTAGTCGAATTCCCCGTCCATGGGGTCCGAAAGGGAGGAATTGCGGCGCAGGACCCCCAGGTCCAACCGGTGGGGCCACCAATCCCGGTTCATGGCCCCCCCCGTGTGCATGACCGGACACTTCGATTCGCTCGACATAGGCACCTCCCTCGGATCCTTTGGAATGCCGTCCTCTCCCGCCCGGCTTCTTTTCATCCCAAAGTAGACCCAGGGCCTGGAAAAGAATATGTCTTCGGTCATGGAAGGTCCCCGTGGCAGGGGAGAGAGTTGGAAAGAAGGGGACCGAGCGGGGGTTGGCTTTTCCCAAAGATTGGGAACACACTAAAAGGACCAGAAGGACCAAAAAGGAGCCGAAAATGGGAACACGTGGCCGTGAGATCGTCGGGGTCGAGGTGGACCAGATCCTCAAGCTGTTGAACCAGGCCTACGCCAGTGAATGGCTGGCCTACTATCAATACTGGGTCGGGGCCAAGGTCATCAAGGGGCCCATGAAGGACGCCGTCGCGGCCGAACTGAACCTCCATGCCACCGAGGAGCTCAATCACGCGACCCTGGTATCGGGACGGATCCTCCAATTGGGCGGCACGCCGATCCTCTCTCCCAAGGGCTGGCTCGACCTGAGTCCTTGTAAGTACGACGCCCCAGAGGACCCCTACGTGGCCCAACTCCTGGACCAGAACATCCGCGGGGAGCAATGCGCCATCAGCATCTACAAAGGCTTAATGGATTTCACCAAGGACAAGGACATGGTGACCTACAACATCGCCCTGACCATCCTCGAGCAGGAGGTGGAGCACGAGGAGGACCTGCAGAGCCTCTTGGAGGACCTTCAACTCATGGTGAGCCGGGGAAGCAAATAAAAGTCCCTGCACGGGTCGGTCTGGGGTGGACCTCCGCGATGAACCGTAGCGGGCCCTTGCCGGTGTTTCCCGTCGGGTCCTGGGCCTGGCCCGGGCTGTCCTCTTGGCCGCCCACATCCTTATTGGCCGGAAGGTCTATCGGAAGAAGGGGGAGGGCCCCCGGACGCTTTAACGGCGACGGAGCCGGTGGGATTGCGGAGCAGGCCCTTGGCCAGGAAGACCGCCTCCTGGCTTCCCACCAGGACCAGATTGTCCCCCACTTGAAGGGTCTCCTTGCCGGATGGCATCAGGATGCGCTCTTCCCCCCGGTTGATGGCGATGATGCTGGCCCCGGTCAGGAGCCTGAGGTTCAGGTCCCCCAGCCTTTTCCCGATGGAGGGACAACCCGGTTCCATCCGCATGGAGGTCGGTGCCCCGATCCCGGGCGCCATGGTGTTGATCTCCTCCAAAAGGACTTCCTGGTTGATGGGGGCCCGGTGGGACAGGGCCTCGGCCACCATCTGGGCGCCGGCCCGCAGGTGATCCTGCAGGTTGACGGCGCTCTTCCAGAAGACGACCCCCAGGACGGTCAACAGGATGAAGAAGATCAACGGACTATAACCGAAGGGCAGGAAGGGCTGGGTGAGGGCCAGGAGGGGGAATCCCACCGCGAAAACGATCCCCAATTGCAAGGCGAGCGTCAGGGCCCGGCGGGGGGCCAGGCCCAGGTCCAGTTCCCCTTCGTGGGAAGGCCGCACCGCCGCCGCGGCGATGAGCCCGCCCATGGTCCGGGCCGTCCGGACCACGCCGAGGAAGAAGGGGAGGCTCAGGACCAGGCCGGTGGTCGCCAGGATCATCTTGGCCCATTGGCCCGGAAAGCCCCAATGGGAGACCAGCCAGGGGATCCAGTGCTGGATGGTGGCCGAGGTGGTGATGATGACGACCGCCAGGATGAAGGTGTCCAGGACCAGCCTCCAGGCCATGCGCCGGGTGCGACGCCAGACCGTTTTGCCCCCCTCCCCTTCGTTCCGGATCTCGTCCAGCCAGGAACCGTAAAGGGCGGTGAAGGTCTGCAAGGGCTTGGGCAGGTGGCTGTCCACGAACCGGGAAAAAGGTTCGGCGGCCCGGAGCAGGAGCGGCGTGGTGAAAGCCGTGACCACCGCGACCGCTACGGTCACGTCATAGAGGAATCCGCGGACCACGCCGTGGGAGACGCCGATCTGGGCGATGATGAAGGAGAACTCTCCGATCTGGGTGAGCGCCATGGCCGCCTGCAGGGCCGTCTTCAGCGGTTTGCCGCTCAGGAAGGTCCCCACCGAGACCGTCAGGATCTGTCCCCCGACCACCAGTCCGGAAAAGAGAAGGACCGAGCCCCAGTGCTCCCGCAGCACCGCCGGATCCACCAGCATCCCGACGGAAACGAAGAAGACGGCCGCGAACATGTCCCTCAAAGGGTGGATCAGGCGGCCGATGGTATGGATGGCACCCGACTCAGCCACCAGCATCCCGGCCAGGAAAGCCCCCAAGGCGACCGAATAGCCGCCTTCCCGGGCGAGGAGCGCCATGGCGAAGCAAAGGCCGACGGTGGCCACCAGCAATGTTTCCGAGTTGCGCTGGGCCACCATGGCCCGGATGAATCGGGGGATGATGAGGTAACCCAGGCCGAAGAGAAGGCCCAGGAACCCGATGAGGCTACCGCAGGTCATCAAAAGACCGCTCAGGGAAAGTTTGGCCCCTTCGGCCAAAGGGGTCAGGACGGCCAGGAGAAGGACCGAAACGAAGTCCTGGACCACCAGGATCCCGACGATGACCCGGTCCAATTGGGGATTGGGATACCGGTCGGCGAGCGCTTTGGTGGCCACCATGGTGCTGGGAAGGGAAACGATCGCGCCGGCGAAAAGGGATTCCATTGGGCTCCAACCCAAGAGACGGGCGGCCATATAGCCCAGCCAAGCCATCAGCGAGATCTCGATGACCGCGGTAAGGCCGGCGGTCGGCAGCACCTTGAGGAAGCGGGGAATGCTGAATTCCAGGCCGATCGAGAACATGACCAGGATGACCCCGAGTTCGGACAGGGTCCGAACGGTCCCTTCGTGCGCGAGGAGGGGAAGGGGGACATGGGGGCCGACCAAGAGTCCGGCTAAAAGGTAACCCAATACGGTGGGTTGTTTGAGCCAGTGGAAAAGAAGGGTGGTGACCGCGCCCACGCAAAGCACCAGGGCCAAGTCTTGGAGGAAGAGGAACGATTCGTTCATGGTCCCATTATTGAGGGAAATGGGAACAGGGCAAGGTTTTGGGCCGCGAGAAGGACCAGGGGAGGGACTTGGGGCCGAAGGATGGGCCCAACCGCCCGGAAAGGGATGGACGGCCTCTTTTCATCCCACCAAAAGGGGATAGGAGGACAAAATCCGTTTTCAACACATCAATTTTGTATTGGGTACAAATATGTAGATTTGTTTGAAAGCTTGGGCTTCCGTTTTTTCGCCCGAAACCAGCTTAGTTTCGAGCTCCGGCGGGTCTTTACGTTCTGTTTACGGGTGGCACAAGGTTTGCTTTTAAGGGGTGAACCGTTGGGTCTTTTTATGTTTCGCATTTGTTCGGGAAGTTTGCCTTCACTTGCGGGGTCGTCTTACCGGTGAAGGTTGCCGATCGCTTTAAATCAAGCAAGGAGGAGCGAGTTATGTTTTCCAAAATTAAAAAAGGGGGGGTCATGGGTCTTCTTCTTTTGGGCCTCATGACGCTCGCCGTCCCTGTGCTCGTGCATGCACAGGCCGCGGCAGCGACCCCCGCGCCGACGCCTTCGATGGCGGACACGGTCAAGGCCTTGGGAGACCAAGCCACCAGCCTGAAGGTGGCCGCGGATACCATCTGGACCCTGATCACCGCCATGCTGGTGTTCTGGATGAACGCCGGTTTCGCCTTGGTCGAATCGGGGATGTGCCGCACCAAGAATACGGTCAACATCCTGTCCAAGAACTTCATCGTTTTCGCCGTCTCCAGTATCTCCTTCTGGGTGCTGGGATGGGGGCTGATGTTCGGAAACGGTAACGGATTCATCGGGACCAGCGGCCTCTGGCTCGTGGGCGGCGCCGATAACAGCCCTGCCACGGGCGCGGCCTATCAAGGGGACTATAGTTCCATCAATTGGACCTCGACCCCGCTCTGGGCCAAGTTCTTCTTCCAATTGGTGTTCGCCGGAACGGCGGCCACCATCGTTTCGGGGGCCGTGGCGGAGCGCATCAAGTACTTCTCCTTCATCGTGTTCTCCTTCATCCTGGTCGGGATCATCTATCCCATCACCGGGCACTGGATCTGGGGCGGCGGCTGGTTGGGCGGGAAGCTCTTCCATGACTTCGCCGGCTCCACGGTCGTGCACTCGGTCGGCGGTTGGGCCGCTTTGGCCGGCGCCCTGATCCTCGGGCCCCGCATCGGGAAGTACAACAAGGACGGGTCGGCCAATACCCTCCCCGCCCACAACATGTCGACGGCCACTTTGGGCTGCCTGATCCTCTGGCTGGGCTGGTTCGGGTTCAACCCCGGGTCCACCATGGCCGCCGATCCGACCGCCATGGCCCGCATTTGCGTGACGACCAACACCGCCGCCGCCATGGGCGCTTTGGCCGCCACCTTCATGACGGCCCTCCTGATGGGTAAGCCCTCGCTGGGCATGACCATCAACGGTTGCTTGGCCGGTTTGGTGGCCATCACGGCCCCCTGCGCTTTCGTGAGCGTTGGAAGCTCCGCCATCATCGGACTGATCGCCGGGGTCCTAGTGGTCCTTGCGGTCATCTTCTTCGATAAGATCAAGATCGATGATCCGGTCGGTGCGGTCTCCGTCCACATGGTCAACGGCGTGTGGGGCACCCTTTCGGTGGGCCTCTTCGGCGCCAAGGACCTGGTCCTGGCTGGTTCTCCTGGTTACGGGTTGTTCCTGGGAGGCGGGTCTGGTCTCTTGATGGTCCAATTGGAAGGGATCGTGGCTGTCGCCGTGTTCGTCTTCGCCATCAGCTGTGTCTCCTGGTTCCTCATCAAGATGGTCATGGGGTTGCGTGTGTCGGCCGATGAAGAGACCGAAGGTCTGGATATCGGGGAGCACGGTGAGTTGGCTTATCCTGAGATGATGTTGAAGAAGGGCTGAGGAGTTCGGACAAGGGAAAAAGGACCGGCCTGAGAGGGCCGGTCCTTTCCTTATTTTGATCGGCAGGGTTAACCCGGCGAGGTTAGCCCTTTTTCATTTCGTATCGAACCGCATCCGACCGGATGCGCGAAGGTTGTCGAAGCGTCGTTCCGTGCCGCATAATCCTTCCCAATTAATCCTTGTTCGAGGAAATCCCCAAGGTGGAAAATCAGAGCTACTGGCAAAGCATGGAGCAGTGGAAGGCGGGTCTCAATTGCTCGCCCTTTTTTCTCCTTCTTTTCTTCATCGCCGTTCTTCCCTTCGTCCCCAAGGTCAATGAATGGTGGGAGAAGCTTGGGAACAAGCTGATCCTATCGGGTCTTTGTGCCCTGGCGGGCATCTGGCTCTACGTCGCCCCCACGGGCGACCACGGTAAGATCTGGGAGACCTTCCTGGAATATGCCGCTTTTCTTTCCCTCCTCGGAGCCCTTTTCACGGTCTCGGGTGGCATCCATATTTCGGGGGCCTTCGCCGGTCTTCCTTATATCAACACGTTGTTCCTGGGTTTGGGCGGGTTCCTGGCCAGTTTCCTGGGGACCACCGGGGCCAGCATGATCCTGATCCGGCCTTTACTGCGGGCCAATCGCCTGCGCAAGCACAAGACCCATATCGTGGTCTTTTTCATTTTCATTGTTTCCAACTGTGGGGGGGTCCTGACCCCCCTGGGCGATCCGCCCCTCTACCTTGGATTCCTGCGCGGGGTCCCTTTTTTCTGGACCTTTCGGTTGATCCCGGTCTGGGCCCTCATCTTGCTGATCCTTCTTTTTATCTTCCATATCCTGGATGACCGCATCTTCGATGAGGAAGAGAAGAACATGCGGGTCAACCTGATCCGGGAGATCGAGGGCGCGGAAAGGACGATCCATATCCAGGGATGGCCCAACGTGTTCTTCCTTTTCGCCATCCTGGCGACCATCCTCGTCTCGGGGGACCTGATCTATCCGGGTTTGAGGGAGAGCCAAGGAGAGAAAGCGGCCCAGGAGATATCGAAGATCTTCCAGATCTTCATGATGACGGGGATCGGGATCTTTTCGCACCGCATGACATCGCCCAAGATCCATTACGACAACCAATTCTCCTTCGCGCCGATCCAGGAGGTGGCGGTCCTTTTCCTGGGGATCTTCGGGTCCATGATCCCGACCCTGGCCCTTTTGGAAGCCAAGGGCCAGAGCTTGGCCTTGGCCCATCCTTGGCAATATTTCTGGTTCTCGGGGTTCCTGAGCAGTTTCCTGGACAATGCGCCGACCTATCTCAGTTTCGCTACCTTGGCGGCGGGCCAGAACGGGCTGACGGCCGACCATTTGGGGACACTGGCTGAAAAATTCCCCCATCTTTTGGCAGCGATCTCCTGTGGGTCGGTCCTGATGGGCGCCAACAGTTACATCGGTAACGGGCCGAATTTCATGGTGAAGGCCATCGCCGAATATATGGGGGTCAAAATGCCGTCCTTTGGGGGCTACCTGCTCTGGTCCCTTTCCGTACTGGTGCCGGTCTTCATCCTGGTGACCTTCGTTTTCTTCGGGTGAAGGGCGGGGGAAATAAAAAAGGCCCCGGAAAGGGGCCTTGGATAAGAAGCAAGAAGGGGGAGGGACCTTAGGTGATCGCCTTTTCCCCCGATTCCCGGGTCCGTACCCGGTAGGCCATCTCGACCTTGCTGATGAAGATCTTTCCGTCACCTTCGCGGCCGGTGCCGGCGGTATCCATGATGACCTTGACGATGTTGGTGACGGCCTTGTCCTTGGCGACGATCTCGATCTTCATCTTGGGAAGGAGCGCGTACTTGAAGGTCATCCCCCGCCATTTCTGGGTGAGCCCCTTCTGCATGCCGTGCCCTTGGACCTCGGTGACGGTCATTCCCGAATAGCCGACCTCGTCCAATGCTTTTTTCACGTCCAGGAATTTCTCGGGACGGATGATGAGTTCGATCTTTTTCATTTCGAAGGATCCTTTCGAAGTGTCGTACGATGTTATCCTAGAAGCGAACGGGATCGAACTCAACCGGCTTCCAGGAATCGGGATCGAAAACTACAAAAGTGTGGATTGCCCTATTTTGCCTTTGGCCGAGACGTACCCGGGATGGACCGGGACCCATTGCAAGGAGCGTGGAGAATGGTGAAGCGGAAAGAGACCGACGGTCTAAAAGCCTTGGATGAAAGGATCCAAAAACGAAAGACCCTTTTCCGGGTCCTTCTCTTTGGGCTTACGGCTTTCGCTGTTTTTGAATTGACCCACACCCCATTGGAATTTTGGGAGCCGAAGGCCGCTCTTTTGGGACTGATCTACGCGGGTGCCCTGCATTCCATCTTTTATCTCAAGATCGCCCCCTGGATCGCCGGAAAGAAGGAAGTGGAAGATAGGGAAAGGCTTGGTTTCCGGTCGGTGTGGGTCTATTTGTTCTTCCTCCTGGGGCCATTCCTTGTCCCCCAAACCGGGCTAGCCCAGAGTTGGTTCCGGATGGGGTTCCTCATCGGATATGCCCTGGTCTTCTCGATCTATGGGACCTACCTGGAATACGCCCGGAAGACCTGGATGCGGTCTTGACCTTCCCTATTTTCGGATAGGGAACCTGGCCCCGCGTTCAACTTTAAGTTGAATCCCCCGGGGCCGACGGTTACCGTAACCCCATGTCATCTTCTTTCCTTTATATGTTGCTCAGCGTGACGGTCGTGAGCCTTTTGTCCCTGATCGGCATATCGCTATTGGCCTTGAGCCATCGGACCTTCCATCGATTGGTGTTCTTCTTGGTGGCCTTGGCGGTAGGCGCCCTTTTTGGGGACAGTTTCCTGCATTTGATCCCGGATTCCTTCCAGGATCCATCGCGATCCACCGTCTCATCCTTTTGCGTCCTTTTGGGGATCCTTTTGTTCTTTGGACTGGAGAATTTCCTCCAATGGCGGCATCAGCATTCGGACGAGGACCATGCCATTGAACCCTATGGTTACCTCAATATCCTCGCGGATGTGGCCCATAATCTCATCGACGGCCTCCTCATCGGGGCATCCTACCTGGTCGGGACGAAGATGGGGCTGGCCACTACCCTGGCGGTGGTCCTCCACGAGATCCCCCATGAGTTCAGTAATTTCGGGATCCTGGTCCGTTCCGGGTTCAGCCGTTGGCGGGCCCTCTTCCTCAATTTTCTTACGGCCTTGGCGGCCCTTTTGGGCGGCCTTTTGGCGTGGTGGGTCGGGGAACGGTCAGGAAACTTCATCCAGATCCTGATCCCGCTCACGGCGGGTGGGTTCATTTACATCGCCGGTTCCGACCTTGTGCCCCAACTGCACAAGGATGTGAGGTCCCTCAAGGCTTTATCCCAACTCCTGGCCATCCTGGCGGGAGTTGGATTGATGTACTTGGTGAAGGTCCTCGAATAGCCTTTCGGGCCTAAATCCTTTGGGCCTTCGAATTCTTCGAAGCTTCCTTCCAAAGCCGCTTTAAAGCGGCCCATAAACTTTTCCGCATGGCCCAAGGATAGGGATTGCCGAGCGGCAAGTCCCGCATCAGACGGCGATGCGCTTCTCCCAAGGAGTGATAAGGCATTCCAGGGAAAAGATGATGGGTCGCGTGGAAACGCAGGCCGACCGGCGCCCAGAGCGGCGTGATCAGGTTGTTGCCTGGAATGTCGATGGAGTCGAGGAACTGTTCGGTGAAGGTCATCTCCCGATCGGGAGGGTTGAGGTAGCAGTGGGCCACCAGGGTGCGCAAGCCATTGGTAAAAAGGATGAAGACCGCCACCGCATACCAAAGGCCGAGGACTTTCCAGGGAAGGATATCCCGCGCCATCAGGAAGACAACGGTGGCGGCATAGGCAAAGGTCATGAATTCCTGGACCCACCAGATCCTTTGTTCGTGACGGTCCGGCCAAGGACGCTTGAAACCGGAACCGACCGCCAAGGAAGAGGCCAACTCCCAGAGGGGTTTGCGAAGGGGTTGGACCAGGTAGGAAAGGGGCGTCAAAAAAAGGAAGCGGACCAGAAAAATGGCGGGGGCCAGCAGCATGGTCAGGAGGAAAAGCGGGATACGATAGGGCCGCTCCAGGCCAAAATCGAAATACTCGTGATCGTTCCGGGTCCCATAGAATTTCTGCTTGTGGTGGTCGATGTGGACGCCCATATAAAGGAAGGGAGGGACCATCAGCGGGAACCCGCAAAGGACATTCCAGATCCCATGGAAAAGACGGAATGTCCCCTTTTTCAAATGGGTCAATTCGTGGACAAAGATGACCGCCCGGTAGAGGGAGAATCCCGCCAAAAGAAAGGCGCTTATCTGGGCCAACGAGAAAAAAGGGAACCGTGCGGCCCGGACGAAAGCGACCCATCCGAGCAGGTCGAAGAACAGGAAGTCGATCCAATAGATCCAAGCGTGTGGTTCAAAGAGGTCCTGGGTGACCCTTTTTGCTTCGGCCATGGGGAATTGGAGAGAGGTTTGGTCCAAAGGAATCCTCCGATCGAGTCACGGAAAGATTTATCCGTGAAACCAAAGGGGAACTATGAGAAAACTCATAACCCTGGCTTTTTCTGGAACGGACCGGTCGAAGCCTGAAGAAGGACGCTAAAGAGCTTGGAAAACCCCATTTTTGGGGTGGCTCTTTAGTGAACCTTCTCCTAAAATATGCCGGTTTTCGCCCTGCCTTTCCCGGTTCCCAAAACGTTCCGACATGTCTGCGAGCCCAAGGCACGGCCCTTTTGGCCAAAACATCGAAAGGAAACTCCTTCATGCTTGACGCCCTGCCCCAAGCCATCTCGTCCTTCGCCCCGGACATCGACCATATGCTTCGGCTCATTTATTGGATCACGGGAGCCTTCTTCATCGGTATGGAGGGTTATCTTGTTTATCTGGTCGTCCGTTACCGCCAACGCAAAGGCGTAGCGGCCAAGTACGAGACGGGGAGCACCTTGGTCCAGATCCAATGGATCTTGATCTTTTCCGTGGTCATCCTGGCTTTGGACCTGACCCTCGATTTCCTGGGAGCCAAGACCTGGGATCTGGTCAAGGTCGACATGCCCGTCACCGATATGAACATCCGAGTCCAGGCCAAGCAGTTCGACTGGACCTTCTTTTATCCTGGCGCGGACGGTCAACTGGGGACCGCCGACGATATCTCTTCCTATCGTGAACTCCATATCCCGGTCGGCAAGAAGATCGGGATCGACCTGACCTCACTCGACGTCATCCACGACTTTTTTCTTCCCGAGGTCCGTTTGAAACAGGACGTCATGCCCCAACGGCACATCAAGGCCTGGTTCGATACGACCCAAGCCGGGACCTTCCATATCGTCTGCGATGAATTGTGCGGCATCGGGCATACGCGGATGACCGGGGTCCTGCAGGTGGATGATCAAAAGACCTTCGAGGATTGGTTGTCGGCGAAAGATAAAGAACAGCATGGAGGGGCTAAATGAGCCACGATTCCCACGAACAGGGACAAGAGCACCACAAGGAAAGTTTCCTGAGTCATTACATCTTCTCCACCGATCACAAGATGATCGGGAAACAGTTCCTCCTTCTCTCCATCATCATGGCGCTCTTTGGCGGGGCCATGGCCTTCCTGATCCGTTGGGAAGTGGCTTTTCCCAACGTTCCCGCCCCTTTCTTCGGATTGGTCTCGGCCGATAAATTCAACGCCATCATCACCCTGCACGGGACCATCATGATCTTCTTTGTGGGGATGCCGTTCCTGGGGGCGTTCCCCTCCAACTTCCTCATTCCCCTCATGATCGGGGCGCGGGACATGGCTTTTCCCAAGCTCAACATGGCTTCTTTCTGGCTCACTTTCGCGGGCGCGGTTCTTTTGATCGCCTCCCTCTTCGTGCCGGGAGGGCCTGTGGCGGGTGGTTGGGTCGGTTATCCTCCCTTGTCGGCCAGCTCGGAATTCGCCGGAGTGCACATGGGCGCCATTCTTTGGCTTTTGTCCTTGGCCCTGGCCTTGTTCTCCTCCAGCTTGGGCGGCTTGAACTACCTGGTCACGGTCATCACGTTGCGGGCGCCGGGCATGACCTACAACCGGCTTCCCATGACGGTCTGGTTCCTCTTGGCCGCGGCCATCACCTTCTTCTTCTCGGCCGGGCCGCTCATTGCCGGTGCCTTCATGCTCCTGATGGACAATACGTTCGACACCGGGTTCTTCCTTCCGGCCCAAGGGGGCGAGCCCATGCTCTGGGAGCACCTTTTCTGGTTCTTCGGGCACCCGGAGGTCTACGTCCTTTTCTTCCCAGCGTTGGGGATGGGGCTGGATATCCTGGCCACCTTCACCCGGAAGCCGATCTTTGGTTATAAGTTGATCCTCCAGTCCACCGTGGCGGCCATCCTCCTCTCTTTCATCGTTTGGGCCCACCATATGTTCATGTCGGGCCTGAACCCGCTCTTGGCCACACCTTTTTCGATCACGACGATCCTCATTTCTATTCCCTTCGCCATCATCATCTTCTGCATGTTGGCGACGCTCCGGCATGGTTCCATCCGTTTGGAACTACCCATGCTTTGGATGTTGGGGTTTCTGGCGACCTTCCTGATCGGCGGTCTTACCGGGATCTTCCTGGGGTCCGCCGCGGCCGACATTTACCTGCATGGTACCTACTTCGTAGTGGCCCACTTCCATTACACCCTTTTCCCGTCGGTCTTTTTCGGCGGTTTCGCGGGGACCTACTATTGGTTCCCCAAGATCTATGGCCGTAAATTGAACGAGAAGTTGGGCCTCCTTCACTTGGCGGGGACCTTCCTGTTCTTCAACGGGACCTTCTGGCCCCTTTTCCGCGTCGGCATCGGCGGAATGATCCGCCGTATCGCCGATCCCTCCTTCTATCCGCAATACCACCAATTCGACGGTTGGAACATATTCGCCACTGTTTCAGCGACCTGCTTGATCGCCACCCAGGTGATCTTCCTCTGGAACCTGGTCACCAGTATCGTCCACGGGAAAAAAGCCGAACGTAACCCTTGGGAGTCGAACACCCTGGAATGGTTGGCCGAATCACCGCCTCCCCACGGTAACTGGGGGCCGGCGTTGCCGATCGTGACCAGCGACCCTTATGAATACAGCAAGCCGGGTGAGTCGAAGGATTGGAAACCCCAGGCGAGCAATATTCCCCTGGAAGGAGCCTGACAATGGACAAGAGCGCGACCATGGCCTTGAACGAGGGCCCTTGCGGCAACAACTCGGCCCCTGAGGGGTTGACCGCCGGCCGACTGGGTATTTGGGCCCTGATCTCCTCCGAGATCGTGCTGTTCGCCGGTCTTTTCGGGTCCTTCATCCTGATGCGGATGATCCATCCGGAGTGGGCCGAGGAAGCCCGGCATTTGAACCTTTACGCAGGCACCCTCAATTCCATCCTTCTTCTTATCAGCAATTTTTTCATGATGAAGGCGGCGACGGCCGTCTCTGAAAGCAAACCGGAGGCGGTCAAGAAGTTCCTGGCCCTGACCATGCTGATGGGTGTGGCCTTCCTGGGCGTCAAGGCCTATGAGTACACCCACGAATTCGCCGAAGGCGAATTCCCCTGGAGCCATGGGTTCTGGTCCTTTTATTTCCTGATGACGGGCATCCACGCCACCCACATCGTGGGTGGGCTCGTGGCCCTCTGGTTGCTTTTTGCCCGTGCCTTGAAGGGGACCCTGGGGCCCTACCAGGGCCGGGTGGCCATCACGGGGATCTATTGGTCTTTCGTCGAGGTGGTCTGGATATTCCTGTTCCCGATGCTTTACCTTTTAGCCTGAGAAAACGGAGGAGTTCCATGCAAAGCAATACAGCGAGCGCCAATCATTCGGCGATCTTCACCTCCTTGGTGGTCCTGGTCCTTTGTTCGGTCGGGATCTTCTTCCTTCACTTGCCGATCATGATGAACAACTTGGCCATTTTCGCCGTGGCCGTCGTGATGGCGTCCCTGGTTTTTTTCCAATACATGGGCCTGAAGATGGAAGGAAAGCTCATTTACTGGACCCTGGTGATCCCTTGCGTGCTTTTCGGCATCCTCGTGGTCCTTTTCACCCCCGACGTCTGCCACTATTCCATCGATTTCCTGAAAAAGGTCTTTTGAGATGGGCGGGCCGATGACCGGCCCGGCCACCCCGGCGGCCGGAGCTTCGCCGATGCACCGGTTGGAACCGGGCCGTGTCGCGTTGATGCTCTTCATCGCCATGGAGATCATGTTCTTCGGCGGACTCATCAGTTCTTTCTCGGTCTTCCGTTTCGGTCCCGTTGCCTGGCCTCCCCCCGACCAACCCCGGTTGCCCATTCCCATCACGGCCCTGAACACCCTGGTCCTTTTGGTGAGCGGCCTCACTTTTTTCCTGGCGTTGCCCGCCCTGAGGTCCTCCGACCAAAACCAATTCAAGAAGCTGCTCACCTGGACCATGGTCCTGGGAACGCTCTTCCTCGGCATCCAAGGGATGGAATGGGTCAAGTTGCTCCGCTTCGGGTTGACGGTGCATGGCAGCATCTTCGGCGGGTTCTTTTATTGCCTGGTAGGGACCCATGCGGTCCATGTGCTAGGCGGGTTGGTCGCCCTTGTGTGGGTCTGGGCGCGGGCCCAGCGGGGCCGTTATGACGCCCAGCGTTCCCTGGGAGTGGAACTTTGCCGCATCTACTGGTTCTTCGTGGTGGCCTTGTGGCCCATTCTTTTCGTCCTGGTGTACCTATGATCAGGTTCCGCGGGATCCTGCCCCTGGTCCTCGGGGTCCTTTTTTACCTGACCCCTTGGACCCTATGGGCCTGCCCCCGTTGCGTGGATGCCACCCCCTACGGCCGGAGCCTCCTTCTGGCTGTCTGGGTCATCCTGCCCTTGCCCGCGATCCTGGGTTCGGCCCTTTATCTCTGGATCCGGAAGTCCTCCCAGGACTGATCCGTCCCCGGCAATATGATGTTCGTCATATAGCCGCCCCACTCCTTTTCCCTATGCTCCCCCTGTCCTGCAGATCATTCTTGGACCTTGAGGGGGGATGATGAGCTCCAAACCTGCCGTATCCCATGGCGTCATTTTCGGTTCTTTGGTCGTTCTGGTCCTGTTATCGGTCGGCACGAAGTTCCTGGTCCTGCCCGTCCTATGGCACAACCTCATCCTCTTCGGTATCGCGACGGTCATGGCGGCCCTGGTCCTGGCCCAATACATGGGCCTGCGCCTGGAAGGCCCATTGGTGGTCTGGGCCTTCATCATTCCGGTCGTCCTTTTCGTGATCCTGACCCTCTTGTTGATGCCCGATATCGGCCACGTTCGGGTGGAATTCCTGAAGAAGCTCATTCCTTGACCGCAAGGCGACCCTAGGAGAAATCATGGACGCAACCGTGGCCCCTGAAATGAACGTTCCCGAGGATCTCAAAGCCTTTGACAAGCCGTCGGCGAAGAATTGGGACGGCCTTTCCCGAATGGCTTTCGCCGCCAATTGGGACCCCGAGACCGCCATCCAGTGGGACAAACCCATCGAATTGGGGCAGGTCAAGGATGGATGGGTCAATATCCTGCATTATTTCTATGAGGGGGAGTGGCAGGGCCTGGAGATCATCCAGCGGCTCATGAACCGGGCCGCGCACATGTTCAAGAACCCGGAGATGGTCACCTATTATTCGACCCAATGCAGTGATGAAGCCAAGCACCTTTTCGTTTTCCGCCGCTACCTGAACAAACTCGATTCGCCGCCGTCCAAACAAAAGGCCTTCGACCCGTTGGTCTGGCTGGCCACCTCCGGGCCCTTGCCGGTGGAACGGTGGATCCTGGGGACCTTCTTCACCGAAACCCTGGCCGGGGCCATCTTCCAGAGGACCTTGGAAATACCCGCCATCGATCCGGTCGGAAAAGAAGTGATCCGGTTGCAGCTCAAGGATGAATCCCGCCACATCGCCGGGACCAAATTGGGGGTCCAGACCCTCCTGGCGCGTAGCGGCCCCTTGAAGACCTGGTTCCTCAAGATCTGGTGGAGGGTCTTCGTGAAGCTGGCGGTCTCCGAGATCCGAAAGTTGAAGCCCTATGGGGATCAGGTCGGTTTCGACCCCGAGGTCATCATCCGAAGGGCTTTCGCCAAGATGAATGAATTGGAAGAGTTCAGCGAAAAGTTCCTCCGGAACCCGACCTGTCGGGAATTCCTTCCGCGGTCCTGACCACGCATTTTTCAGGCCAAGGCGTTTGGGCCCGTTTAACCCATGGGAATCCCGGCTTCCCGTCATGAAGATTTAACAAAAGGCCACTTCCTCCTTGGCGATAAAATAAGCCCACACGAAATATCAACGCTTGGGGCGGCTGGATCCTTTCAGGGTCGGCCAAGATTTCCCTTTTCGCACGATATCCGTTGGGTTGGAGGAGGTTTTGATGGAGATCACGAAGAAGGTCAAGATCCTGAATCGGCTGGGGCTGCATTTGCGGGCCGCCGCCCAGTTGGTGAAGACTTCCTGTAAATTCAAGTGCCGTATCCTGGTCAAGGGGCCGGTGGGGGAAGTGGATGGGAAAAGTCTGTTGAACCTGATGACCCTGGCCGCCAGCTACGGGGCCGAGTTGACCATCGTCTTCAAGGGGGACGACGCAAAGGACGCCTGCGCCGAGATCCAGCAACTATTCCAGACGAAGTTCGGCGAACAGGATTAGGCCAGGAGCGAGACAAAAAAGGCCCGCCCTTCATGGGGCGGGCCTTTTTTGTTTTTGTGCTTTAGGGATTGGAACCGTTCGGGACCCATCCCCGGTGGCCGCGAAAATCCTCCGCGATATCGTAAACGGTCTGATGGACGGCGTTCTGCCGGAGGTCCCGGAAAGCCTGGCTTTTCGGATAAATGAGGGTGTTGTGGTCGTTCTCGGTCACGGCCAGGGGTTCCTCGTCCCCGTCCTTCGTGACCCGGTGCCGGACCAGATCGGCCAGATGGATGAATCGATCGATCTCCGAGGGGATGGCGATCTCCCCGGGGATGGGCAGGGGGTTCCAGGTGTTGCGCCAGCTGTAACCCTGGTTTTTCTGGGACCAGAGCAGGTTCCCCGTGGCCGGGTCCAAGATCTTGAAGGAGGCGTCCACGATGGCCTTCCGGCGGGTCGTGAACCCCCATTCGGCCCGTCCGTTATCCAGGGATTTACGGACCGGCGCCTCGTCCTTAAGGACTTCCGAGTAAGCCAGGGCGGTCCCCATCATCAACAGGTCACATTTGAAGCGGGTCTGGAGGGCCCTGCGCAGGCCGTCGTTGGTCAAGAGATCCGAGGGCGTGGCTTTTTGGGAGCGCAAGAAGGCCGCGACCTGGGAGGCCTGGACGATCGGAAGGGCGTTCAGTCCCGCCACTTCGTCGGTCATTTCCTCCGCGAGGGCGGAGGCCAGCTCCGGATCGGAACTTTGATTGATGAAAGGGACCACCGCCATGCCCTTGTAACCATAAAGGCTGAAGGCGGGTGGGATGGGTTTGGGGGGAGGGCCACAACCTTCCCAGAACGCCAGGACCAAAAAACCGGCTAAGGCCAGGCTCCACGATGCGATGGACCGTTTGATCATTGGATCCTCCGGACAGGATTTAACCGCGCCCTATTATAGACGCCGGACCGTACTGGATGGTTCCGTCTGGGGCTCAGCCACGATTTCCGGGTAAAATGGCCCATGCTTCCCAAAGAACATGGTGCGTGGAACGGGCTTTTCATCGGCTTGGCCGCGGGTTGGATCGGCCTGGGGCGCTTCTCCTGGGCGGCCTTGGCCGTTTCGATCCTTTGGTTGACCGCTTTTTCCCTCCGGGGTCCTTGGAACATCTACCGACAATACCGGAATGTGGATCCCGCCCGGACTTATCGGGCGCGGATTTTTCTGGCCCTGTTGGGGTTGTCCGCCTTGGCCGGGATCTGGGGGTTCGTGGCCTGGGCCCCGGCCCTTTCCCTTCGGATGGCCGGTCGGTTCGGTGTTCCCTTAGGCTTGGTGCTGACGCTCCTGATCGCCTGGAACCGGAACCTTCGTTTCCCGTTGGCTGAAGTCCTCGGCTTTTCAGCTTTGACCTTGGCCACACCCGTGCTTTATCTTTGCGGTCCTTCCCACGATCTTTTTTGGGCCTTCTGGCTTTGGGGATTTTTCGGCGGTTATTTCCTGCTGAGCCTGGCCGGCGTGAAGATCCGCCAGAAGTGGCTGGAAGATTCCCGCAGGGGCCGCCGATCCCTTCCAGCGGACCGCCTTTCGCAAGGATGGTGGGTGATCCTGTTGTATGCCCTTTGGGTGGAAGCCTTAGGGGACACCTGTGGCGGGAAACTCATCCTCATGGCGGCCCCTCTTTACGCCGCCCTCAGGGCCTTAGCCGGCCTGGCCTGGGGAAAGCCCGACACCCCCATGATGCGCCTCGGGATCCTGGAAATGGTCCACTCGATCCTTTTCACTTCGATCTGGGCCTGGACTTGGTCCCGCTGAGGGATATCTGGACCACCTTGTTACGACCCCGGTGTTTCGCCTTATAAAGGGCCTGATCGGCCAGGACGATCAGGTTGCGATAATTAGCCCCCGACCGGCGGTAACCGGTCACGGTCCCGGCGCTGACGGTGACCCGAACGGGTCTCTTGTTGTGGAGAAAAGGGAAGTTCTCGGTCTCTTTTCGGATCCTTTCGGCCACTGCCCGGGCTTCCTCCATGTCGCAATTGGGAAGGATGCAGAGGAATTCCTCTCCGCCGTAACGGCTGGCCGTGTCCCCCTGGCGTATCGACCGCCTTACCAAGCCGGCGAAATGCTTCAAAACGTAATCGCCGAAAGGATGACCATAGGTGTCGTTGATCCGCTTGAAATGGTCCAGGTCCATCATGATGCAGGAAATAGGCTGGCGCGTGGCCAAGTGGCGGCGGAACTCGATCTTGAAAACATCGTGAAGAAAACGATGATTGCCCAGTCCGGTCAGCGAATCGGTCAGGACCTCGTTGGACAGGGTGATGTTCCGGGAAAGGAGCAGGTCCGTTCTTTTCCCAAGGAAGTACCCGAAGAGCCCGAAGGCCAGACAGGTCCCCGCCAGCATGTAGTAAAAGAAGAACCCGTGATCGGCCCATTCCTGGACGAAGAAGGGGAGAAGGTCGTGGCCCTCATGGCCGAAGGCCCAACGCAATAGGATGGCGCCGGCAGGCGATCCGATCCCCATGACCGTGCCGATCAGGGCATAGGCCGCGGAACGGGGAATGGTCTTGAGGGTGTCCGAACCATGGTCAGTCACGGGGTTCCTCCCGCTCCATTGTAGGGGGTCCCGTCCCTGGCGTCGTGGGTCCAGTTCGTCGTGGTCAGGGGTCGGCCATGTCCCTCAATGAGACCGATAATAACCTCAACAGGTGCGGTTTTTGCCCCTCGGGAACGACCCGTTCCAGCTCGGGATAAAGGATCCTGTCCTCCCGCAAGGTGTGGTGTTCCATATACTTCTTGAAATAGGCTTCATCGTCCAGAAGGGCGAGAAGGGCTTTCGTTCCCGGGTCGAAGTTGCAAAGCCGGTGGACCCTTATCTTCAGGCGGCTCAACCATTCCCTTAATTTTTTGTGTTCGGCCAGGAAAAGGTCCGGATCCCCACCCCGAAGAAGATCGCCCTTTTCCCGGTAGACGGGGAGGAGGATCTCCTCTTCCTCCTGGGTGTGGAGCAATAGGACCCGTTCGTATTCCAGGATCAGCCGCTGGGCTTCCTGGGGGTTCCTTTCGAGAAGCGCGGATTGGTGCTGGAAGAACAGGGCCTCGAATTCCCGGTGGACCTGGTTCAGGTCCAATAAGGTAAAAGAAGAGATCGGGTCCATGTTTTCCTCCCTGCCCTGGTTCGGGGCCCACGACCATCCTAGGGAGCGCCAGCGGACACCGACATGATAGGACTCATAAACCCGTGGGCAGGATATTCAAGGAAAGCGGCAGAGGATCATTTCCGGGATGGGATCCAGAGAAGGATCAGGGAAGCGGCCAAGGCGAAGCAGGCCCCCAGTGTGAAGGCGGTGGAATATCCCCATTTTTGGCCCACGAAACCGAAGATCAGGCTGGCCGGAAGGGCGGCCAGTCCCGCAGTCAGGTTGAAAAGCCCGAAGGCGGTGCCCCGGAGGGTCTTTTTCGCCATGTCGCCCACAAAGGCCTTTTGGGAAGGTTCGCACAGTCCGTAGAAGGTCCCGTATGCCAGAAAGATGAAGGTGAACCACCAAGGATCCTGGACATGGGCGAAGGCGAAATAGACCAAGGCGTAGAAGGCCCACCCCGCCAGGATCAGGGGTTTTCGCCCGAAGCGGTCGGAAAGTTTCCCGCCCCAATAAGAGGTCACCATCATGACGCCGCTGAAAAGTCCCCAGATCAGGGGGTTCAAGTTCATGGGAACGCCGAGTTTGGAGAGCTGGATGATCAGGAAGGCATCGGTGGAGTTGCCCAATCCGAAAAAGAACATGGCCAGCAACAGGGTCTTGAAGCGGGGGTCCATCAGGGACCAACCCTTGAGGAGATCGGGTCTTTCAACGGATTTGGTCCCGCTCTTTTTCTTCTTCTCGGGGACCACCCAAAGGGTCAGCCAGGCGATCAAACCCGGGACGATGGAAAGATAAATGATCGTTCTCAGGGAAAGATGTCCCAGGGTCAGGATGAGGCTGACCAAGAGCGGCCCCAAAAGGGCGCCGGCATGGTCCATGGAACCATGAAGCCCAAAGGCGGTGCCCCGGTTCCTGTCCGTCGTGACATCGGTGATGAGCGCGTCCCGCGGCGAGGAGCGGACGCCTTTTCCCATCCGGTCCAGGAACCTCAGGAAGAGGACCCAGGGCCAGGAAAGGGCCGCTCCGATGAAGGGCCGTGCGAAGGTCGAAAGGCCGTATCCCCAGAGGATCAGGGGTTTTCGTTGGCGTAGCCGGTCGGTCCAGATACCCGAGAAGACCTTGAGAAGGGAGGAGGTGGTCTCGGCCACACCCTCAATGACGCCCAAAGCCAAGGGGCCCGCCCCGAGGACCTGGGTCAGGAAAAGGGGCAGGATCGAATAAATGCCCTCGCTGGAAACGTCGGTAAAAAAACTGGCCGCGCCCAACAAAAGGACGGTCTTTGGGATGTTCTTGGGGAGTTTCATGAAGTGATCATTCTCGCGATCCCATAAGCGGCCCCGGCGGCGAGCAGCCCGATCAGGGTCACCATCAGGGCGCCTTTCCAAGGATTCTGTCCGGTGAAACGGGCTTTATAAAAGCCGAAGACCATAAGGCAGGCCACGGTGATCAAAGTGGAGTAACGGAGCCCCGAGTCCGGGGTGTGGCAAAAGAAATAGGCGGAAAGAGGAATAAGCCCGCCGACGGCATAGGAAAGTCCGATTCGTAAGGCGCTCAGGAAGGCCTGCCTTGGATCGGGTTTTTCCAGGCCCAGCTCGAAACGCATCATGAAATCGACCCATTTTTGATGGTCCCGGGCCAGGTCCTCGGTGACCGCTTCCTGGGTGGATGGGCTGATGCCATAGGTTTCCAGGATGTTCTTGATCTCGTCCTTTTCCTCCTGGGGGATGCGCTTGACCTCCAGTTCCTCACGACGTTGTTCGCCTTCGTAATGTTCGATCTCGGTCTGGCCAGCCAGGTAGCCCCCCAGTCCCATGGAGATGGTCCCGGCGATGATCTCGGCCAACCCCGCCACCAAAATGATGGAGTTGTTGGAGACCGCCCCGGAAAGTCCGGCGGAAAGGGCGAAGGGTACGGTCAAGCCGTCCGACATGCCCACGACGAAATCCCTTAAGGCCAGAAGGGAAAGGGAATGTCTCTCATGATGGTGGGGAATGGTGATGGGCAAGCCGAGTTCCTTTGCCGGACAATAAAAAAGGCCCCGGGAAGCACCCGGGGCCACAAAAGTTTACGGGACCCAAAGGTCCCAACACAAGTCCGGCGGTTCAAGTTACCTTGATCTCCACCGTCCTTTCCTTGGCCGCCTCGGATTTGGGCACTGTCACGGTCAAAATGCCATCCTTATAGGCGGCGGCGACCTTGTCGGCCTTGATCGAGTCGGGTAGGACGAAGCTGCGCTGGAAGGAACCGTAGTAGCTTTCCACGCGGTGGTATTTCTTGTCCTCGTGCTTTGCCTCGGACCGTTTTTCGCCCGAGATCGTCAGCACATTGTTGTTCACCGAGATCCTGGTGTCCTCCTTCTGCATTCCCGGGATCTCGGCCCGCAGGGTGTATTCCTGGGGGGTCTCCGAAATATCCACGGTCGGGAATTGCTCGCCGCCTTTCAACGGGAACTCCCAGTCCTTGGGGAGATCCAAGAATCGGTCGAACATCTGCTGGATGTTCTTATCCAGGGCAAAAGGCCGCCATAGGGTCCTTCCTTCCGCCGGGTCGTATTTGATCAGCGCCATAGGGCACCTCCTGATATTTTTTTCTTCCTGTCCCAAGATTAGGAAAGTCCCTCCCTGATTTCCATGAGGGAGCCCATAAAGCCCGGCCGCCGGGTCAACCCATCAAAGTCGGGGTGGGTCGGTTCTTTTCCAAGGGGTCATCTTCGATGACTTGGGTCATAATTTCGGAGGTGGGGCCGGGCGATGATTTGGGGACCAAATCCCGGAGTGTCCCTTGATCCCTTTCGACCATGAACTTTTCCAGGTCCGCCTTCCCTGGCTCATTCGCCTACGCTGGGGGGCGGTGGCTGGCGGGTCCGTGCTCCTTTTGGTGGCGCCCGGCTTCCTGTCCTTGAACATTCCTTATGGCCAACTGGGAATCTGTCTCCTGCTTTTAGGGGCCTTGAACGGCCTCTACCTCTGGATGGTGGAGCGTTGGAGGAAGGCGCCCGGCACGGAGGTGGAGGCCGCGTGGCACTTGCTCCACGGGCAAATGGCCGGGGACCTTGTCCTTTTAACGGTGATGTTGGCTTTGAGCGGCGGCACAGGGAACCCCCTCTTCTTCCTTTACCTGTTCCATTTGGCCATCAGCGCCATCCTTTTCAGCCAGTGGGAGAGCCTGGCCTATGCCTCGGCCGCCCTGGCCCTCCCTTGGCTCCTTTTCCTTTTGGAGACGATCCACGGTCCGGAGCCCGGTCTTTGGTCGGAAGGACCGGTCCTTCCCCTCCATGGCCGTCCGGCGGTCCTAGCCGCCTATTCCCTGGCGGTCATGGGTCTTTGGTATTTTTTGTCCCGGCTTTCAGGGGACCTGGCCTTGAAGCAAACCGAACTGGAAACCACGGGGGAAAAATTGAAGACCGCCAACGAGGCCTTGCGTCAGATGAACAACTTCAAATCCCAATTCCTGAAACAAGTGGTCGCCCAGCTGAAGAACCCGGTGGTCGAGATGGATTTCGACCTGACCTCGGTCGAGACCGCCTTGCCCGCGGAGGCCGAAGGCGCCCAGGCCGCCATCCAGTCCGCGAAAAAAAGGGTATGGGTCCTTTTACAACTGATCGAGGACCTGGCCTGGTTGACCCGGACCGAGGCCGCCGAGGTCCCGCTCCGCAAAGAATGGATCGATGTCTATGAGGCGGCCCTCCGGAAAGTCCAGGCCCTGGAACCGCTGGCACGCCCCAAGGGGATCGAGTTCCAATTGCATGGCGACCCGGGGACCCGGTTGTTGGCCGACCCGGAGGCCTTCGGAAAGGTGCTCGATAACCTCCTTTCCAACGCGGTGAAATATACGCCGGAAGGGAAGAGCCATGTTGTCGTCGAGTTCAAACCGGAAGGGGATTGGCTGGTCCTCAGCGTCCAGGATGAAGGGATCGGCGTCCCCGCCAAGCAACAAAAAAAGCTTTTCCAACAATTCTTCCGCGCCACCAACGCCAAAGCGGTCGAAAAATTCGGGACGGGGCTTGGGCTTTCCATCGTCCGGCAGGCCCTGGAGAACCATGGGGGGCGGGTGGTCATGTCCAGCGGCCCCCAAGAAGGGACCCGGGTGGAGACCTGGTGGCCCCTTCTTCTGGAGATCAAAGCCTAGGGTCCTTCCCTGTGTTATGATTCCTTCGTCGTCATCGAACCTAAGGGATCCTTCCTTGCCGCATTCGGACTCGCTCGTGTCGATACCCGCGTTCTTCATCCTGGGGTCCGCTTTCGGGAGCTTCCTGAACGTCTGCATCCTCCGGATCCCCGCCGGAAGATCCATCGTCCATCCCCCCTCCCACTGCCCACGCTGCAAGAGGGCCATCGCTTGGTACGATAATATCCCGGTCCTGAGCTATCTTTTGCTCGGCGGAAAATGCCGCCATTGCGGGAAGGGGATCTCGTGGCAATATCCGGCCGTGGAACTCCTGACCGCTTTCCTTTTCGTGTCGGCCCTCTGGCGGTTCGGGAACGAACCGGTCCGTCTTGCTTGGATGCTGGCCCTGCTGCTGGTCTCGGTCCTCCTTTCGGTCATCGACCTGAGGACCCTCACCCTCCCGGACAGGATCCTCCTTCCTTTTGGGGCCCTTTGCCTCCTCTTGGCCCCGTTCAACCCGGCTTTTGAAGGGACGGTCGGGGCTCAGTACCGGGGATCCCTTTGGGGATTCCTGGTCGGAGGTGGCGTCCTGTGGGGCTTGAGCGTGATCGGATACCTTTTTTTCAAACGGGAGAACCTGGGGGGCGGGGATGTGAAGTTGATGGCCGTCTTTGGTTCGGTCCTGGGTTGGGAGAGGGCGATCGACGGTCTTTTCTTGGGATCCCTTTTGAGCTCCCTGGCGGTGATGATCCTTTTGTCCAGGGGCCGCCTCACCTTGAAGTCGGCCTTTGCCTTCGGGCCTTTCCTTTGCGCGGGGACCCTGGCGGCGGCCTTCTGGCCGCAGGCAGGACTTTTATTTTGGTTAGGGCCGGGTTAAGGGAATACTTTGGACCTAGTCGCGCTTGGGCCGGTAGGGTGGGGCGGGGACCTGGTCCTTCCGTTTCGTGCCGGTTCCCGTCCATTTCCCGTAGGGTGAAACAAAAGGCGCATTTTTACAGGTGAAGTGGATCAAGGCATAGGCGTGGCTTTTCCACTTGCGGTGTTGTTCGCTGAAAAAATTTTTCATAAGTTCGGACTTGGACATATCCGTCCCCTAAAAGATATCCTCGCATTCTAATGGCCGATCCTCCATGAGCCCGGGCAGTGAAGCCGAATTTCGCCCAAATTTACACCCGTCAGGTCCACGGAAAAGGCCTTTCCCGACCGCCGGTTTTTTCCCTATGAGCTTCGTCATATTCCGGGACCCTTCCTTTGCCTAAGGTAACGGTGCCGGTCCCTTCCAATGGACCGGCAAGGAGCGCCCATGCAACCCATCAAGCCATCCATTCCGGGCAGGCCGTTCGGGACACCGCGGGCATTCCTCGCGACCTTGGACATTTTCAAGCAGGTCCCCCAGGGGATCCTTCCCGAGATCGAACGAAAAATGGTGGAACGCAGGTTCGCGAAAGGTGATTCCATCTTCCTGGAGGGGGATCCGGCGCAGAACGTCTGGTTCGTCAAGGAGGGCCATGCCAAGGCGCTGGTCCACACCGCGACGGGACGGGACCTGGCGCTCTGCATGATGGGCCCCCATAGTCTCTTCGGGACCTGTTGTTGTTTCGGGGGAGGGGAATACCCCTGCCACGCGGTGGCGGAAACGGACCTGACGGTGGTCTCCTTCCCCATGAAGGATTTCCAGGACCTCATGGGACGGTTCCCCGAGATGGCCAAGGCGGTGGTGATGGAACTTTCCAAGCGGTTGCGGCATTCCAAGGACATGCATACGTTCGACCAGGAAAGCGTGGAGAAGAGGATCCTCCATGTCCTGGCGGACTTGGTGTCGGAATTCGGCAATACGATCCCCCTGACCCGGCGGGAGATCGCGGAGATGACGGGCACGACGGTGGAGACCTGCATCCGGACCTTCTCGGCCCTGGAAAAAGAGGGGCTGGTCGCCGGGGCCCGCGGCAAGATCACCGTCCGTGATCCTCAAGCCTTGGCGCGCCGGTTGGAGAAGGCCTGAGAGCGGCCCTTATTTCCCCAGGTTCCCGGTCTGGTAATCGTAGAAGGCCTGTTTGAGCTCTCCGACGGTGTTCATCACGAAAGGCCCGCCCCGGGCCACCGGCTCATTGATCTTTTGGGCCGCGGCAAAAAGGAAGTGAAGCGGGTCTTTTTCATTGTTCCGCACTTCGATCGAATCACCTTCCCCCAACACCCCCAAATAACCCGCCTTTACATAAGAAGGTTCCATGGTGTTTCCGGTCTTTGCTTTTCCTTCAATGACATAGATGAAACCGTTCTGATCCTTCGGGACGGGTTGGGAAAAGATCGCCCCCGGATCCAAGCGAACATCCAAATAGGTGAAGGGAATGAAGGACCGTCCCGGGCTTT